>JAPDJQ010000030.1 GCA_029259015.1 Thermoplasmatota archaeon
ATACCAAAATCATTAAAAATAATAACTGAGAAACAGCTGGGATAGAATGTATTCTAAAAAAGTAATGGAACATTTCCTGAACCCACGCAATAAAGGAAAGCTTGAAGATGCAGATGCTGTAGGCAAAGTGGGCAATCCAGTATGCGGAGATGTAATGTACATTTACATTAAAGTCAAAGATGGAAAAATAGAGAAGATTGGATGGGAAACAATGGGGTGTGCTGCAGCGATAGCAACTTCTTCTATGCTCAGTGAGCTTGCAAAGGGAAAAACTCTGGAAGAAGCAATGAAAATAAGCAGAAATGACATAGCAGATGCTCTTGAAGGATTGCCACCAATAAAAATGCACTGCAGTAATTTGGCAGCAGAGGGGCTTCACAAAGCAATAGAAAATTATCTTAACAGGGAAAAAATAATAAATGAACTGATGAAAGTGGTAAACAGAAAAGATGCTGAAGCCCTTTTCAAAATAGGAATAACCAGCTTAGATGATTTAAAAAAGGCATCAATGGAAGAAATTGCCAATGCAGTAAGCGATGAGGGGATGGAAAAAATAAAGAAATTCCTAAGAAAATGAAAGGAAAAATCATTGTTTTTACTGGAGATGGAAAAGGAAAAACAACAGCAGCTTTTGGCATGGCTTTAAGGGCAGCAGGCCATGGAAAAAGAGTTATTATTATTCAATTTTTGAAGAAGGGTGAATATGGGGAGATAAAGGCAGGAGTAAAAGGCATAGAAATATTTCAATTTGGAAAGGAAAGCTTTGTTTACAAACCGAGTAAAGAAGATTATGAAATGGCAAAGCAAGCACTTAAATTTGCAGAGGAAAAGCTGGCTGAAAAGCCTTTCATGCTCATTCTAGATGAAATAAATGTTGCATTATCAATGGGACTGATAGAAGTAAAGGATGTTGTTGATTTAATTGAAAAGAGGAATGAAAGCCATATAGTACTTACAGGCAGAAATGCCCCAGATGAAATAATAAAGCTTGCGAATTTGGCAACGGAAATGAAAAAAATAAAGCATTATTATGATAAAGGAGAAGAAGGAATAGAAGGGTTGGAATATTAATTTTTCTTCCACACAATGTTTCTTTTCTTCAACTCCTTCATAAATTTTTCAGCATCTATTGCTATTTCTGGAGGATATGCTCCTTCTTTTGTCATGCCATCCAAAATCATTTTTGCTATTATTGCAGTTGGAAAACCGGTGGTGCGTTGCATGGCTGAAAATTTATCATCATGATAATCTATAAGTTCCATTTTTGCTTCATTGCCATATATTCTTGCTAGAACAACGTCTTTTTCATTTTTTGGCAAAGCTTTTTCCAAAATTTTCTCTGTAAATTCTCTTGCTTTGTCATCAAAAAATCCTAGCTGCTTAAGCAGCATTATCTTTTCAGCATGCCCTTTATAGCGTATTGTTTTATAGTCCAGATGCTCTATGCCAGCAAGGGTTTTTGGCAATGTTGACGTGCCGCCATGAGTATAAAATGCCTCAAGTTTTCCAAATCCTTCAAATTCTATTTCTTCTATGCCCGTCAGTGATTCAACCTTGCATATTTTGCCATTCCTAACAATTATTGAATCTTCCAAATATTCATTGATTAAGCCATGAATAGAAAAAAATAAAGCATAGTTTAAAGGGGGTTTTGGATTCTGAGGCAATCCTCCAACCCTAATATGCACTTCCTTTTCCTCATTCTGCCATACATAATATGCAATAATATTTGTCATTCCTGGCGCAAGCCCACAATCAGGAATTATTGTTATGCCTGCTTTTTTTGCTTCTTCATGCAACGCAAGCTCTTTCTCAACAATATAGCTGTTGCCACCTAAATCAATAAAGTTTGCCTTCGCTTTTATTGCAAGTTTTGCCAGCTTGTAATTAAAGTCATATGGCAGCGCACTTATCACAACATCCTCCTTTTTCATTTCCTGCAGAACAGCTTTATCATCTCTGGCATCAAGAATGAAGAAGTTTGGAATGTCTGCTGGTTTTACATCACATATCCTTGTTTCCACACCATGCTCCATAAGATCATGTGCTATGGCAACGCCCATTTTGCCAGCACCTAAAACAAGAGCCATGAAAGAAATAGTAGCATAGTTTAAAAGTCATGTGGATTTGGAAATTTCATTTCTTTTTACATTCTAAAATGCTCATACCCTCTATCTTCTATTTTGTGTTCTTTTCCTTCTTTGATTAGTGTGATTTTATTTTCTTCTATAACTTTGCCAATTCTTTTTATATCCATTTTTTTCTCCAGTTCTTTTCCTTTTTCTTCTGGTACAGTAAACAAAAGTTCATAGTCACCTCCATAGTATAACGCGAGCTCCAGCCAGTTTTCATGTTTTTTTGCTATCTCAGCCACTGGTAACATATCTTCATAAATTATGAAGCCCACATTGTTTATTTTCGCCAGTTGGTAAAGTGATGATGCCAATCCATCTGATAAATCCATGCAGCTTGTTACAACTTTTGATTTTGCCAGCATTCTCCCTTCTTCTATTTTTGGCTTAATAAGCAAAAGTTCTTCCAGATTTTTTTCAAGCAATGCGGCCCCTCCTCTGCCAATGCTGCCGGTAACATAAACAGCATCTTCCGGCTTTGCTCCTTTTCTCGGCATTGCCTCATCTTTTCTAACTTTTCCAAATGCAGTTATTGCTATTGTTACATCATCTGCTTCTTTTGTATCTCCTCCAACCAATTTTCCGCCATATTCCTCCGTACATTTTTCCATGCCTTCCAGCATTTCCTCATAATTTTCCTTTTCCAGATTTTCTGGCATACCAATAGCTGCCACATATGCAATAGGCTTTCCTCCTTTGGCGGCTATATCGCTTATATTGACCGCCATGGCATACCAGCCCATATGATAAAAGGTACTTCCTTCTGGAAAATGGGTTTTCCTGTTCACCATATCAGTTGTGATAAGTAAATATTCCTCTCCTGCATCTAAAAATGCACAGTCATCAAAAGGAATTGAAAATTTTTTGGTGACATAATAAGTCAGCTTCCTCTCTCCAACTTGACTCAATTTCATGATTTAAATCCGAAAGGTTTAATATTAATCTTTTCTTCTTTTTCAATGGAATGGCGCTCATATCCCGACGAGAGCAACGTGGAAGAAATTAAAAGAATAGTGGAAAAATATTTTCGCGTATACGAAACACAGGCTGAAGATCTTATGGCATTTTTTATTGATTTGCCTTCAGATGAAGAGATACTGAGACAGAAATTTGATTTCCTGAGAGAGGATTTGAAAAAAAGAAATTTAATTCCCTTCCTTCGTGAAAAAAATGGAGAGTATGTTATAATAGTGGCATACAAGCCACCTGTAAAGGGCAAGCCACCATGGATTAACATAGTTCTTTTTGTGGTTACAATAATAACCACAATGCTTTCTGGAGCACTTTTATTTTTAGGAGAAAATGAAAGCCTGATGCAAATTTTTGAGATGGAAAAATTGCTAAACGGGTTGATTTTCTTTTCTGCTCCATTACTCGCCATACTCGGCATACATGAACTTGGGCACTACTTCACATCAAAAAAGCATGGTGTGGCTGCGTCTCTGCCATTCTTTATTCCAATACCTCCAAATCCTTTCTTGCCACTGGGCACAATGGGTGCTGTCATATCAATGCGTGAGCCCATTCCAGATAGAAGGACGTTGCTTGATATTGGTGTAGCTGGGCCAATAGCAGGCTTTCTTGTTTCTATTCCAGTTCTAATTATTGGCCTTAGCATGTCCTCACTGATTGAAATTTCAAAAATACCAGAAGGAGTTCCAATGCTTGGAGATAATCTCTTCATCATGATTCTCTCCACCCTCATGTTCAAGGTTCCTGAAGGTTATACCATAAGTCTGCATCCCACCGCATTTGCAGGCTGGGTTGGTCTGCTTGTTACCGCTATAAATTTGCTGCCTGCGGGCCAGCTTGACGGTGGGCATGTAGCGAGAGCTGTACTTAGAGAGAAACATCGCTATGCAAGCTTTGCAACAATCATTTTTCTGGCAGCATTAACTTTTTTGGGCATAGGAAACTGGCTTTTCTTACTTCTGCTGCTAGTATTTCTGATAGGAACAGAACATCCGCCAGCTTTGAATGAATATATCTCCTTGGATACAAAGAGAAAATTGCTGGCTCTGGTGGCATTACTCATATTCATTTTAAGTTTTACTCCAATGCCAATTTCTGCAAGATGAGAGCTATCTATATGATATGATTTGTCACTGACTATTTGCAAAAGTGGAAAAGCCAATACTTAATCCTTCTATTTTGCATAACCCTAAAATGACAAAAAATAAATATGGAGAGAAATTTAACATCGAATGAAAAGGATTATTGCAGTTATTGTCATTATCTTACTTTTAATGCCATTGAATCAGACAAGAGAGGAAGGAATAAATGCAAAAAATGTTCCCACAAAAGAAGATGTTTTTGGTTTCATATTTGCACTCCAGAAGAAAGTATTCAATTTTAGGTTCTCTCAAAAAGCAGATTTGCTTGAAGAAATTGTAGCCAAAACAGGTAAAATAGATTATTTTGACTACAACTATGTAATAATAAAAGATGCTATCGAAGAATTTTACAAGGCAGAAGGTATTTCATACAATAACAGCAGCATCGATTTATTTGTAGAAAAACTTAATTCAACATTCACATCTGATGAGTTGTATGCTATTTCTTTACTCCTTTTCTCATACGCTGATGTTCTCAATGCAGTCACACGCAAACAACAAATTGAGGAAATTTTAGAAACGTGGCAAAATGTGAGGAAAGCAACATATTATCTGATAAATTGTAGCATCAATGAAAGTCTATCTGATGAATATAATCTCATTATAATGGGGTGCAAAAGGAATGAGAAGTATGCAAGTAATTACAAATTCGTTATCGATTTCGGAGGAAATGATTCCTACGAAACAGGAAACAATTCCTTTTTGCTTGATATGAAAGGAGGTGATGAATATAAAGGGCTTTCAGGTAACAACAGCATAAATCTTGTTTTTGACTTAGCAGGCAATGATATATACAGGAGAATTCCATATGCTGTCCAAGGTATAGATTTTCTTGTTGACGCAGAAGGCAATGATGAATATTTTGGGAGCGTAGCTTACTCTTATGAAAATGGTATGGCAGTTTTGGTGGATGCTGAAGGTAATGATATTTACGATGGCAAGAATTACAGCCAGGGTTACAGCAACAATGGTTTTTCTTTATTGATTGATATGAGAGGCGATGATATTTATAAAGCAAGCAACTATTGCCAAGCAAGCAGCGAAAATGGCGGAGTATCCTGCCTACTCGACCTTTATGGAAATGATGCTTTCTTCGCAGCAGATCATGCACAATCATATGCAACTGGTCTTCCTCGCACTTCCTTGTCCATATTCATGAACCTTGCAGGAGACGATTATTATGAGGCAAAAGATTTCTCCCAGGGATATGGTGAAAAGGGAGGGATGGCTTTCTTCTTTGATTTTCTTGGAGAAGATAATTACTATGCATCTCAATTTTCTCAGGCATCTTCATCTTGGTTGGGCTTAGCTGTATTGCTTGATGGAGATGGGAAAAATAAATTTTCTGGAGGATTTTTCAGCCAAGGAAATCAGAGGTGGGGAGGATACTCATTCTTTTTAAACGATTTTAATGCTGATGACATTTATGAAATTTTGACGCTACCAGAAAAGCTTGATATTGATTTATCGAAGCTCCTCAGCAATTTCCTTTAAAGTTTTTTCAACCAGCTCTGGAGCCTTTCCCATGTAATTTTCTGGGTTGAATAATTTATCAATGCCGCCAAGTAACTCAACAATTTCTTTCTTTTCCTTCAAAATTTCTTTTAAATGCACTCCCTTTTCTTTTGCTTCCATTGCACACTGCCTCATTAATTCATGTGCTTCCTGCCTGCTCATTCCTTTCTCAACCAGCTTTATCATTATGGCTTCGGTGAAAATCAAACCCTTGCTTATTTCAATGTTTTCTGCCATTTTTTCTGGATATACCCTTAAGCTGGAAAAGACTTGTTTCATTTTATACAGAATCCAGTCTGTTAAGATTAAAGCATGCGGAATTATGAAGCGTTCCGCTGAAGAATTGCATAAGTCGCGCTCATGCCATTGAATTGCATTTTCCCATGCAGGCAATAAATTGCTTCTTATTACTCTTGCCAGCCCACAAATCTGCTCGCATGTTATTGGATTTCTTTTATGAGGCATGGTCGAAGAGCCAACTTGCTTTTTCTCAAAATATTCCTCCACCTCTGCAATTTCATTTCTCTGCAGATTTCTTATCTCAGTTGCAAATTTTTCTAAAGATGTTGCAACATTTGCAAGGAATGATAGCATAGCAATATAACGATCCCTTCCAACAATTTGCGTTGCAGGCAATTCTGCCTTTAAGCCCAACTCTTTCATAACAAAATCCTGCACTTCGAAAAATTTCTCGCCAAAGGCTGCTCCTGTGCCAACTGCTCCCGACATTTTACCCACTGCTACCTCTTCCTTTATCTGCTGGAGTCGCTTGTAATGACGAAGCATTTCTTTGGCATAAACAGCCATTTTCAAGCCAAAGGTTATTGGCAAGGCATGCTGTCCATGGGTGCGGCCAATCATAATAGTAGCCTTATGCTCTTCAGCAAGCCTGGCTATAGCTTTGATTAACTCTGCCATCTCCTTTTCAATTATATTTAATGCATCTATAATTTGTAAAGCATTGGCTGTATCAACAATATCATATGATGTTGCTCCAAGGTGCACATATTTACCATGCTGGCATTGCTCAGCCAAAGCTTTAACCATTGCCATTACATCATGCCTTATCTCGGCTTCAATTTCTTTAACTCTTTCAAGCTTTACATATTCCAAGTTCGCTTTCGCTGCTATCTCCTCGGCAGCTTCTTTAGGAATATTGCCAACATGGGCATGCGCTTTAGCTAAAATAGCCTCTACCTTAAGCCAGTAAGAAAGGCGAGATTCCTCACTAAAAATTTTTTTTATCTCCTTCCTTCCATATCGAAAATCCAAAGGACAAATCATATGATTAAATGAATATGGATATAAATTATTTCTGAATGGTAAAGGGTGGTAATGATATACATCGAGCATCCTTCATTGTTCTCGAACGATGCTGGAATTGTCTCTAGATTTTTCTTTAAAATTCAGGCAACTTTACATCGAGACTGATAAAGAAAAGAGAAGCTTATAATCGAGATAGCTTGTTATCGGTTGATATTCTCCTCTTCCTTCCACACCCCCATTGTTTCCCCACCAAATGAATATGAAATACCATGTTCCTGCCCACAAAATATGATTGTATGGATTTGTGTAATAATACCCATCTGCCCATCCGGACCAGTTCACTCTGTACCAGTTGATCAACGAGCGAAATAATTTTCGCACTCTACAAAAGTAGTGTTACGAATCAAAAAAAATTAATACCACTTTTGAATACATTCTAGGTGTTTAAATGGATGGTAAAAAAGCCGTGATTTGGCTTGTTATCGCGGTTCTCGTCTTAACTGCTTTTGGAAGTGGATACTTAATAGCTTATAAAGAGACAAAAACTCAAGCAGAAATAACGCTTATTGACGGCGTTGGCAGGGTAGTTGAAATTTATGAAACTCCTAAAAGAGTGGTAAGCATGGCTTCCTCAGCCACTGAAATCTTATATGCGATAGGATGTGGTGAAAATATTGTGGGCGTAGATAAATATAGTGATTATCCATCGGATGTTAAAAATAAAACAGTTGTTGGCTCAAGCTATAGCCCAAATCTGGAAGCAATAGTTGGGCTAGAACCAGATTTACTAATAGCCTGGTGGTATGCAAGAGATAATTTATTGCCTATAGAAGACAAAGTAACTGTAATGTACATAAATCCTCAATCAGTAGAAGATGTTTTACAGTTGATAAGGCAAATAGGGCTTATAATGAATAAGGTAGAGGAAGCTGAGGAACTTGTAGAAGAAATGCAGAGTAGAATAGAAAACATAACAAAAATAACAGAAGATTTGAATAAATCACAGAGGCCATTAGTTTATTATGAGTTATCTAAAAAAGGAAGGACAGTTGGACAAGGGACTTTTACCAATGAACTCATTTATATGGCTGGAGGTATTAACATCGCAGCAGATGAACCTTTTAGATATCCAGATTTAACAGATGAATATATAATCGCAAGAAATCCTGATGTAATAGTTGTGGTAAGCTATGGAGCAAGTGTTGAAGAAATTAAATCAAGGAATGGATGGCAAAACATAAATGCCATAAAAAACGATAGAGTATATTCAATAGATAGACATTTAGTTACATCTTCACCTCGCCTTGTCGATGGCTTGGAACTACTGGCAAAATGGTTCCATCCGGAGCTATTTGATTAACATGTTCCATAAAGTTACCTATAATCCAAAGTTTGAGAGAATTTGCATATACAATAGTATATGCAACCATAAATGCAAGATTTGTTCCTATAAACTCATGGAAAGAAAATACAAAAGTATAGATGTTGAAAAAATAAAAAGAGTAATTGAAGAGATGAGAGAGAAATCCTCGGTAAAAAGGGTTCATTTTCTTGGTGGAGAACCAACTATAAATCCTTTCTTAGAAGATTTGCTTAAATTTTGCAGAGAGTTAAATCTATACACTTGCCTAGGCCACACAAATGGCTCAAAAGTTGTGGATGTGAATGAGGCAAATATAAGTATAAAGGCATATACGGAGGAGAAGCATATTGAGTGCACAGGTGTGTCGAATAAAACCATATTAGAGAACTTTATAAGAGCTTATGACAAAGGTATAAAGCTGAAAGCCAACACTGTTTTCATTCCAGATTTTATTGATTATGAAGAAATAGAGAAAATAGCAAAATTCATAGCAAGCATAGATAATGAAATTCCTTACCATATTATTGGCTATATTCCTGTGCCTTCTGCACCGTGGAGGAGGCCACACTTTGAGGAGGTGGTGAAAGCAGCAAAGGTTGCAAAAAATTATCTGAAATATGTTACTTTTTCATGCCCTGATGAAAACTTTACAAGAGATGAGAAATATGCAAGTTTTGTGATTATTTAAAATGTTTGACCATCGCAAAAGATTAATTAAATGGATTACAATCATTTTTTCCCTTCTTGTCCTGCTTATATTTTCTATTTTCATGTCTTTGATGATAGGTGTAATGGGACCAATTGGGAAAGGTGTGCCCGACAAAGAAAAAATAGGCATGGAGGAAATTTTCCAGATTCTGATTGGTAAAGGAAGCTATCCATCAACTCACAAATCAATAATATTAGACATAAGATTACCCCGCATATTACTTGCAGGAATAATTGGGGCAGCATTGGCAACAGCAGGATGTGCCATGCAAGGCATATTTAGAAATCCCATGGCAAGTCCCTATATACTGGGAATCTCCTCTGGAGCAGCATTTGGGGCAGCGTTAGCAATAGTCATTGGCTTAAATATATTTGGGCTAAATAGTGTGCAAATTCTTGCCTTCTCCTTTGCCCTGCTGGACATATTCATTGTTTATAACATTGCAAAGTACAAAGGAGCTGTACCTACAGAAAATTTATTATTAGCTGGAATAGCAGTCGGCTATTTCTTTTCAGCTTTAGTTTCTTTTATAAAATACATAGCTGGAGAAGAACTTAGAACCATTGTTTTTTGGCTAATGGGTGGATTATGGAATGCAAGCTGGGAGAAAGTTTATATGACTTTTCCTTTAGCTGTATTAGGCATTTTCATTCTTTTTCTTTTTTCTAGGGAACTTAACATAATGCTTACTGGAGAAATTTCTGCAATGAGTGTTGGTATAAATGTAGAGCAAACTAAAAAGATAATTCTCATTTTTTCAACGCTTATTACAGCTATATCGGTATCTGTTGCAGGAATAATTGGTTTCGTTGGACTAATAATACCTCATATCATGCGTTTATTAGTGGGCTCTGATCACCGCATCCTAATTCCTTCATCCTGTTTAATGGGTGCTACTTTCCTCATTTTAACTGATGCTCTAGCAAGGAGTATAATTCAACCTTCTGAAATACCTGTGGGAATAATTACTTCTTTATTTGGCGTTCCTTTCTTTATTTATTTATTGAGGAGGAAAAAAACGGTGAGATGGTGGTGAAGATTAAAGTTAAGAACGTTAGCTTTAGCTATGGAAGCATAAAAGCTTTGGAAAATGTTTCTTTTGAAATAGAAAATGAATTTGTTGGTATAATTGGACCAAATGGCTCTGGAAAAACCACTTTGCTAAATTGTATGGCTGGTTTTTTAAAAAGCGATGGATGTATTTTGATAAATGGAAAAGACATAAACAAGTTGGATAGAAAGAAGGTTGCAAGAGAGATTGGTATTGTCCCTCAAATACCAAATATTTCCTTTCCCCTTACTGTTTTTGATATTGTTCTTATGGGCAGAAACCCACACAAAAAAATGCTGGAGTTCATGAACGAGAAGGACATAAAAATTGCCAACGATGCAATGGAAGCTGTTGGAATAGAGCATCTAGCCGATCGAACCATAACGGAATTAAGCGGGGGAGAATTGCAAAAAGTCATTATTGCAAGGGCTTTAGCGCAACAACCAAATATTCTTTTATTAGATGAACCAACAGCTCATCTTGACATACATCACCAAATAGAAATCCTCTCCTTGATAAAAAGTTTGATTGGAAAAGGAATAACTGCAATAGCTGTTCTTCATGACTTAAATCTGGCATCATGCTTTTGCGACAAAATAATATTGCTCAATAAAGGCAAAATCTTCGCTATTGGGAATGTTAAGGAAGTTATTACTCCCGATAACATATACACTGTCTATGGAATAAGAGTAGATATCCTGCAGCATCCAAAATCAAAAAAACCCGTCATAATCTTTCCCGAATAATGAACTATTATCATTGCTAGATTTTCTTCAAAATATTCAAAGCATTTCATTTGTTTTTCTCTATTTCTTTCCCTTCTGTATCGCTTAGTTCAACCAAATAAAAATTGTCTTTGCTTCTTTTATTCCGGCAATCATGAATACCCCTTTATTGTCCATGTTCATCGTCTCGCGCATTTATTGCCTCTTATTAAAAGCCCCTCAATCCCCATTCTTCATTTCATCTTTCCTCCTTGCTTCATTTGCTAGCATGTGTGCCTGCCTTATTGGCTCTGGAATGCTGTATCTCATGAATTTTTTTGCTATTTCATGTGCTGAATCAACGCTTATTTTGTTGCCTGGCGAGACAAAAATTTTTCCAATTCTTCTGGCAACCTTTCTCTTGCCTATAAAAATATGGCCATTTTTCTCCATGCCACACAGTAGCTTTTTTGCTATTCCTATCGTAGCTACATCATGCAACACACCAAAATGACATGCTATGCCAAAAAGGCGAGGATGTAGCAAGCCGTTGCCATCGATCATAACAATGCCTGGCTTTTCGCCCTTTATTAACTCATTTAGCACTGGCAACTCACGATATGCTAAATAAGTTGGAATGTAAGGGAATAGAATTTCCATTTTCACCACCTTCTTTTTGATTAAATTGCCTTCCTCATCAAATTCCACATAAGCTCCGTAGGCAAAACGTTTTGTATAAGAAACGTCCATTCCAGCTATGCTACCCATTTCAAAATCATCTTCTGCAACAACTTTCTCCCTCAATTCTTCCTGCTCCTGCCTCAATTTTTTTAATGGATAGTCAGTTTCAAAATCATCAAAAAGATATTTTGTCAAATCTATTCTGCCATTTACAATTTCTATACCATCATTTTTCAGCAACTTTATTTTCTTTTCTATGCCAGTAGCATATCCACCCAAACTTCCATCACTCTTTATCACCCTATAGCATGGAACTTCCTTATATGGATTCTGATTCAGCATAACACCAACAGCTCTCGCTGCAATTATATCGCCCAAAGCTCTTGCAATGGCTCCATAAGTGGAAACTTTGCCCCTCGGTATCTGCTTCACAAGTTCATATGTTTTCTCGTAAAGATTCATGAAAATAAAAGGCTAAGGAAATTAAAGTTTAGTGCATGAAAATGCGATTTGCTTGTCTACTGGCTTTTCTCGCCTTCATCGTAAGCAATATAAAAATAGTATAGTTTTTGGATAGGAGCAGTAAATGAATATATACAGCCGTAAATTTATTCTAATGGTAGCTACTGCAGTGCTTGCTTATATTATCGCAATATATTACATAATTTCAGTGGAAATGGTTGTGGCATGGAGAATATTCGAAATTGCCTTTATCGTTGCCCTCTTCATCATCCTTTTTATCAGAAAAGATGAGAAGGGAATAAAGTGGTGGTTACTCCAAACAGCAATTATTCTTTTACTTGTGGCAATATATCTTCTGTTCCGCATAATTTGAAACTTCTCCATTGTTACAACAAAAAGGTAAAAATAAAAAAGGCGGAAGAAAATAAGGTATTACAATGGACATATACAGTCGCAAATTTATCATCATGCTGGCAGTTGCTGCTGTTGCGCTTGCTTATTCTACAATCATATACTATATAGCAGCTGGCGAGTTTACATACATATCTTTTAAATCATTTCTTGGGGTAGTGATTACTGTTTTGGCAATCATAGCTATTATGAGAGGAGAGGATATAGAAAAGGCCAGAAAATGGTTCTGGAAAATATTTTTTATCATAGTAATAGTTCTTCTGCTTGCATCTATTTTCTTCGGTCTTGAACTATGAGTTAATTCTGCCATAATGATTAAAAATTACGACTGAATGAACAAATGAAGGACATCGTTGCCACCGGAAAGGTGAATTGATGGATGCATTCACACGAAGGATCATAATTTTAATGGCAATCGCCGCTTTCCTGCTCGTTTATCTTGTGGCAGTATATTATATATGGGCTGGGGAAATGACTGTTGTAACATGGAGAATATTTTACGCATTCGTAATCGTGATCATCTCAGCAGTTGCCGTTTTTCTCAGCAGAGGAAAGGATATGAGGATGGAATGGTGGCTTTGGAAATTGATCCTTGCACTGATTTTATTAGCGATGTCACTCACTCTTTCATCTTTCATGCACCTGCTGCAACATTAACAATACTCGTAGATATTTTCAAAAAGATTTTATTCTTGTTGCCAATTATCTATGTGAATTTGACAAATTATGAAAAAAAGGTATTGTATGGCATTGCAAAATTTCCAAATGCTAATGATCGCCAGCTTGCAGAAAAATTTGGAATGAAGCAATCTACAGTGGCTGCAATAAGAAAAAGGCTCAGGGAGGAGGGATATTACAGGATATATTCAATTCCAATGCTTCAGAATTTTGGAGCAGAAATGATGGCTGTTATTCATACAAATTTTAATCCAGTAATTCCTATGGAAAAAAGAATTGAAATCACCGAAGAAAAAATTGAAGCTGCAGAGGAAATCTTCTTTTCTGTGGGTGAAGAAGATAAAGGCTTTTCGTTAAGTTTTGCAAAAAATTATACAGCCATAGGAAAAATAAATGATATAAGGACAACTACATTTGGCTCTCTTGGCTTGCTGGAAAAGGAATATCCAAAGGAGGTGATATTTCCCTTCGAGATTAGCAAGACATATCGTTTCTTCAATTTTGCTCCACTGCTTGCAAAAATTTTTGGTATAAAGGATGATAATAAATATGAAGAAAATTTCTTCGACATAAAAAATGCAGAGTTATCAAATAGGGAGAAGAAGGTTTTTTGCAAAATTATTGAGTATCCTGAGTTGCCATCAAAGGATATTGCAGAAATGCTTGGTATAACAAGGCACACTGTTGGCAGGATGAGAAGAAAATTTGTTGAGGAAAGATATATAAAAACAATGGTGGTGCCAAATTTTGAAAAATTGGATCTGAGAATCCTTGCCTTTTACTATGTTCCTCTCAATCCTCATACACCTCCAGAATTTGAAAAGAATGAGCTGAAAGAATTGCTGCACGAGGAAATAATATTTTTTGCTACCCGCCGCTTTGAATTTGTAGCCATTTCAATACACCCTGACTATGAATCATACAAAATGTGCAAAACAGAAATAATGCAGAAGCTGAAAGAAAACGATTGGATTTCTTTAACTCCCCTCATCAGAACTTATAGCCTAAACAAAACAAAGATAATCAAGGATTTCAACTTCCTCCCCATAACAAAAAAATTAATATTGGCGTAGATATAAACATCAAGCGGGGGTAGCCAAGCGGTCAACGGTGCAGGGCTTAGGACCCTGTGGCGCAGGCCTTCGTGGGTTCGAACTGGCGGGAGCCACGAAAATCCCACCCCCCGCATGTATTTTTATATCCTTCCATTTTTCATTCATGCATGAAATTTTGTTGCTGGCAATGCAGGCAGGAAAGCTGAAAGAAAAAAAAAGAGAAGGATGGCTCAGAGCGGGCATAGAACAGCCGGAAAACGTTGCATGTCATAGCTATCGCGCTGCCTTTCTTGCAATGCTCATTGGGGATGCTTTAAATCTGAATACAGAGAAATGTTGAAAATGGCTCTGCTTCACGATTTGGCGGAAGCAATGATAGGTGATATTACTCCGCATGATATGGAAAGAGAAGAGAAAATGGAAAGAGAAGAGGCAATAATGAAGAAATTGCTTCAAGATTTTGAAGAATATTACAGAATATGGAGAGAATTTGTCGAAGGAAAGAGTAAGGAAGCGGAAATAATGCAGCAGATAGATAAGCTGGAAATGATTTTGCAGGCGCACGAATATGCAGCAAAATATGGAAGGAAAAAAGTGGAGGAATTTCTGGGAGAGGAAAAAAATATAGCGCATCCCTTCCTTATTTCTCTGCTTGAAGAAATAAAAAGCTCATTCTCTTCTTCCTAGCAAGTAAATTATTCCTCCAACGATCATATAGGATATTACAGAAAAAAGCCAGTTTCCAAATGATTTAGCCACCAAAGCTAAAAACCAGAATAATGATTGCAGCGGTCTTAAATCAAGTTTATTTTCCATTTCTTGGAAAAAAGCTGATAATTCTGGAGAGAAGATATACAGAATCAAAAATATTACAAAAAGGAATAACAAATTTGCTATTATTTTATCTCTTCTCATTTCAATCAGGAATAAATTCTTTCAACCTTTTTATCGCATGTAATTTTTCTTTTTGTCCTATTTTTGCTTCTTCCAGACTAAGCTGCAGAATTTCTGTTGCTTCATCCATTGCTTTTCTATTTACAGGATAAGGAACTCCATCTTTCCCCCCAACAGCAAAAGAATATTTTACAGGATCTTCCCATGATGGCGGCTTTCCATAAATTAGATCGGAAACATAAGCTAAAGCTCTAACAGTAGCTGCTCCTATGCCTTTTATTGCCAGCATTTCTTCATAGTTGCGTGGCTGTATTTCATATACTTCCTTTAAAGCATCCCAGTTTATGCGACGGGGCATACTTAGCATTAAAACCTTGCCTTCTAAAGTTTGCTGATATTGTTTCAATGCTTTAAAATACTTCAATAATTTGTTCGGCTTCTCTTTTGCTATATCAACGCTTGTTTTCCTTGCCTCCTCGCTTTCTTTTGCAGTCATGTTCAATGCTATGCCTTTCTTGCCAACTATTGCAGCATGCGGCTCTTCAACAAAATCCTTAATCTTCCATATCCAGTGGTAACGACGGGCATATCTTGTTTTGGCATTCATACCCTGCTGCACAACAGCCCACTTTCCATCCTTTGTAAACAGAATGGCATGATGATATAAGCTATAACCATCCTGCAAGACTGCACTATCTACTTTGGCAGCCATTCTGCTTGCATATTTTATTTTGGCTGCATCTACTTCAAGCATCTCTGCTTTCTTTTCTATCTCTTGCAATGTTCTGGAAGCCATTCCTTTCCCGCCAGCAACAGCTATTCCATGTTTTTCCAGAGCTTCTTTCAATGCAGCAGTTGTAACAGTTGTTGTGCCTGAAGAATGCCAGTCATAGCCGAGCACGCATGAAAATGCCTGAAACCAGTAAGGGTTGGAAATTAACTCCAGAAATTTCCCCTCACCATGTTCATATATGATAATACCAGAGATGGCATCAGCTAATCTCACCATTCTTTGATACAACCAGCGAGGCGCTTTTCCATAATGCAATGGCAGATTAGCTACGCCTGTTTTTACCACATATTTAAATCAGTTTCAATTTAAATTATTTGGTATTCCTCTTCATCTTGATGAATTCATCCAGTGTTAATATTTTGCCTCTTTCCTCCTCTTTTTCTTCTTTCTTTTCTATTCCCAGCAATTTCTTGAATTCTTCTTCGCCTATTATTTTCAAGCCCAGTTCTTTTGCCTTTTCATATTTGCTTCCTGGCTTTTCTCCAACAACAACATAATCAACATTTCTGCTCACACTATTTGCCACTATCCCTCCTTCCTTCTCCACTAATTCCTTTGCTTCCTCTCTTGTAAAATCTTTCAATGCTCCAGTAAAAACGAAAACTTTGCCTTTCAGCTTACCTTTCTCTTCCTCATATTCCATTTTAACTCCTAGCTTCTTCAATTCCTCTATTTCCTTCCTGTTTCTCTCCTCCCTGAAAAAATTGACTATGCTGCTCGCCGTCTCTGGACCGATTTCTTTAATAGCAAGAAGCTCTGCCTCTGTAGCATTCATTAGTCTATCGATGCTCTTAAACTTCTCTGCCAATATGCGGGCAGTATGTTCGCCAACATTTGGTATTCCCAAAGCAAATATAAGGCGAGCTAGCCCTTTGTTCTTGCTTTTTTCTATTGCCTCGATTAAATTTTTAGCAGATTTTTCGGCAAACCGTGGCAAATGAAGTAAATCTCTCTTAGTAAGCCTGTATATATCGCTTATTCTCTTTATAAGTCCTTTCTCCACCAGAAGCTCGACTGTCTTTCCTCCCAAGCCTTCAATATCCATTGCATTTTTTGATGCAAAATGCTCTATACTTCTTTTAAGCTGAGCTGGACATGACAGCCCGCCGGTACATCGATAATACGCTCCTTCCTTAACAACATGACTCCCGCATACTGGACATCTCTTTGGCATTCGAAACTCTTTTTCTTTTCCGGTTCTTTTCTCTTTAATAACTTCAACAACTTCAGGTATAACATCCCCTGCCCTTGCTACCCTCACCCAGTCGCCAATGCGGATATCCTTTTCTTTTATATAATCTTCATTGTGGAGTGTTGCCCTTGAAACAGTCACACCCTTCACATCCACAGGCTTTAATAGAGCAACTGGCGTAAGTATGCCTGTTCTTCCCACACCAACAACAATATCAAGAATTTGTGTTTCTTCTTTACGGGGCGGAAATTTATATGCGACTGCCCATCTTGGTGAGCGGGTTTTTGCGCCAAGCTTTTCCTGATAATCGAGGTGATTTACCTTTATAACAACACCATCTATTTCATAATCAAGCATCTCCCTCTTCTTCTCCATTTCGTGATGATACTCTATTGCCTCCTCAATATTCTTGCAAAGTTTGGCGAGAGGATTTATTTTCAGTCCCCATTTCTTCAATGCTTGCAACGCCTCCCACTGTGTCTCGATTTTAATACCATCGCCTTCAACATGCATTATTTCATAAAAGAAGATATCGAGCGGACGCTGAGCAGTTTCATTCGGATCCAAGCGGCGCAGAGAGCCAGCAGCGGCATTGCGTGGATTAGCCAATGGCTCCTCACCTCGCTGTATAAGTTCCTTGTTGAGTTCTTCAAAATCCTTTATATGCATTATAACCTCGCCCCTCACAGCAAGCATCTTCGGCAAGGGGATCTCCTCATCTCTTAAAACAAGAGGAACTGCACGAATTGTCTTTATATTTTCTGTAACATCCTCTCCATTCACTCCATCTCCTCTCGTTGAACCTCTTACATATCTTCCATCCTCATAAATCAATTCAACACTCAAACCATCAAGCTTGGGCTCTGCAGCGTATTCAACATTTTCTACTCCAAGCTCCTTCTTCACCCTCCTGTCAAAAGCCCTTATTTCCTCCTCCTTATGAACAGCATCCAGACTCAGCATCGGCTTTACGTGGCGAACTGTCTTGAATTCTTTGGCGGGAGGGGCTCCAACACGCTGTGTTGGAGAATCAGGAGTAATAAACTCTGGAAATTGCTCCTCAAGGCGGCGCAATTCTTCCATTAATTTGTCATATTCTTCATCTGAAATCTCGGGCTTATTCAAAACATAATAAAGATAGTTATGCCTCCATATTTCCTTGCGGAGCCATTCTATTCTTTTCTTCGCCTCCTCCCTGGTGAGCTTTTTTTCCATATTTAAAAATGAATGTGAGGCAATAAAAAACTTTTGTTTCTGTGCAAGTGAATGAATTAAGTTTTACTTAAAATTGAATAAACAATGAAATGAGGAGCGTTATTACTTCTTTCATTCTTTATTTCTTTACTGAATAAATTTTTTTATTTTGACAAAATCCATTTCTACTTAAAATTGAATAGCACGGCCTGCTTTTCCATCTTTTTTAATTTTTCCGCCTCTGCATAAATTTCTTTTGCTTTATCGCCGACAATGAAAATTAGTTCTTCTTCAGTTAAATCAAGTCTTGCAGCAAGCCTTGCAGCAGCATCTGCATCTGCAAACAATTTTTTGAACATGGGCAGCATTTCCAGTGCTTTTCTGCTAGAGCAATGCATTATTTTGCCTATCTTTTTTGCTATGCTCAGGCGAATTTGCCTGTATTGCTTGCTGGCAGCCATGCTTCGCAACCATTTTGGAAAATGATATGCGGTAAAACCTCTATATTCATGTTTTTTTGCCACAGCTATACCACCTGTCATCAATTCTGAAGCATAGCCCCATAAGCCATAGTATTGCCGTCTCCATACCCTGCCTAAAAATACATCCGCCCGTGATAAAAATTCATATGCTCTTGCCAGATCATCAGGGTATTTATATTCCATGGGCAAATTTTCATCAATCCACAGAATTAAATTATCTGGCGATTCATCTATGCGCCATGCTTCTCTTATCGCAGCCCTCATTTCCTTTGCCCTCAGTATATTTCTCAGACCAGTAAAAATTTCTCTCTCCCTATCTCTATAGCCGAGGTGAGAAAGCATGTCCTTTGTGATTCTTTTTCCATATGCTATTGATTGCAAATCATTTATAGCGCTCCTTACATCCCCATCGCATCTTCTCGCTATCTCATTTATTACTTCTGGATCAGCCACTATCCCTTCCATTTGACATATTCTTTTGAGTAATGCAGCAATTTCTCTACTGCTCACCTTTTTGAATTCTATTGATTTACACAGATTACGAAGTTGGACTCCGCTTCCTTTTATCAATTCATAATAATCGTTTGCAATCAAAATAATGGGTTGCTTCGTCGCCTTTATCGTTTCAATTATAGCTCTCTTCCCTCCAAAGTCACCAGCTTTTTCATATAAATTATCTGCCTCATCTAAAATGATTAGTTTTCTTGCTCCTTCCTTTGAAGAAATAAATTTGCCGTCGATGCTCAGAACTTCATGAATGGCTCCTGTTAAAGCAATCTTTCTTATTATTTCCCTATTTCTTTCATCACTCGCATTTAGTTCAATTACTTCCCATTTAAAATCATTGGCTAAAGCATAGGCAGAAGAAGTTTTTCCAACACCTGGCTTTCCATATAAAATGACGGCTTTTTTGCTTGGCTTGCCCTGCTGCCACTCTCTTGCCCATTTCAACAGTTCTTCCTTTGCAGTTCTATTCCCAATAACATCTTTCAGGCTTTTGGGTCTGTATTTTTCTGTCCAGTTCATCTATCCAATTCAAAATCCTGCCAGTAAATATCTTTCTTGAATTCTTCTCTTATAATATCTCCAAGTTTTGTTGGGATTCTTAATCCATATTCCTCATAAACCTCCATTCCCTCCCTTGTTATATAAGTTGGATTGAATGGGTCAAAATCTGGAGGAAGTTTAATAAGCTGATATTCATATTCTCCAGTCTCAGGATTTCTTATGCAAATCCTATAGTTGTATTTATTCAAAACAGTATAACTTCCCTGCAATTTGCTAACTAAATCTCTGTAATAATTAATGCTGTTTTTCAGTTCCTTGATCTCATTTTCCAGGGCTTCAACTCTCCTTTTATATTCATCCAATTCTCTTCTGAGTCTTTCATTTTCATATCTCAAAGCTTCTTCGCCATATATTGTCTGACCGCCTTCAAGATGTGCAACTTTCATTTTCAGGAATTCGTTTTCTCTTCTCAACTCAGTAAGCCAGTCAAGCAGCTTGTCATTGGCTGGTTTTTCTTCCAGCTTTTTCAATTTTTCTTCAAGTTCTGCAATAATTTTCTTATATTTTTCCAACTCGCTCTCCTCCTGTGTTTCTATAACTTCTTCCTGCTGCGTTTTCGCCTCTGTATTTGCAGCCACTTCTTCTTCTAATTCCTCCTCCTCAGGCTTGGTGGTGAAGATCATTATTCCAATCCAGACTAATAAAAACGATAGAAGAATGAGTATTGTGATGGTTATGTTGTCAATCATTTTCCACTACATATAATGCTTTTTTTATTTCTATACTTTTCGCTTTTTGACCTTTCATATTTCTCATTTCTCGGCTTTTTGCTTCCCCAAGGCTTCCTTTATTTCGTTCACTATTTCTGGATTACGGAGCGTAGTTATATCACCTATTATCTCTCCCTTTTCTGCCAATCCCTTCAATATTCTCCTCATTATTTTGCCGCTCCTTGTTTTAGGCAAATCGCTGACAAAAAGAATGTCATCAGGCTTTGCAGTTGGGCCAATTACTTTAACAACATGCTTTATCAGCTCTTTCTTCAGCTCTTCACTCGGCTCAACACCTTCTTTTAGCACCACATAAGCAAAAGGCACCTGCCCTTTAATTTCATGTGGTATGCCCACTACTGCCGCTTCGGCCACACTTTCATGGCTAACTAAAGCACTCTCCACTTCTGCTGTACCTAAACGATGACCAGCAACATTTATCACATCTCCTATTCTGCCAAGAAGCCAGAAATAGCCATCTTCGTCAATCACTGCCCCGTCTCCAGTATAGAATTTGCCGAAGCCATATTTACTCCAGTACTCCTCCACATATTTTTCATGAGCATTGTACAAGCCGCGCAACATAGAAGGCCATGGTCTCGTTATCACAAGCTCTCCCTTCTGGCCAGGCGGACATATGCCATTTTCATCTCTCACTTCTGCCTTCAGCCCCGGAAATGGAAATGTTGCAGAGCCTGGCTTAAGTTTCGTTACTCCTGGCAGCGGTGTTATTATATGCATTCCTGTCTCAGTCATCCACCAAGTGTCGACAATTGGGCATCGTTCTTTTCCAATTACCTTATAATACCAGAGCCATGCTTCTGGATTTATTGGTTCTCCAACGCTGCCTAATAATCGCAAGCTGCTCAAATCATGCATGTTTGGCCATTTTTCACCCCATTTCATCATTAGCCTTATAGCAGTTGGAGCTGTGTATAGTATAGTCACCTTATATTTTTCAACAATTTCCCACCATCTATCTGGCTGTGGATAGTCTGGAGCACCTTCATACATCACGCTTGTAACTGCATTGGCAAGTGGACCATAAACAATGTAGCTATGTCCTGTTATCCAGCCAATGTCAGCTGTACACCAGTAAACATCTTCATCTTTTACATCAAATACCCATTTCATTGTTGTGGCAACGCCAACCATGTAGCCACCAGTAGTATGCATAACACCTTTAGGTTTGCCTGTAGTTCCTGAGGTATACATGAGGAAAAGTAAATCCTCGGCATCCATTACTTCTGGCTCACATTCTGCTGGCTGATCTTTTACAACATCATGCCACCATACATCCCTGCCTTCCTGCATTGGCACATTGCCATCAGCTCTCTTTACAACAACAACCTTCTCAACATCTAAATTTTTAAGCCCTTCATCTGTCTTTTCCTTGTGATTCAAAAGCTTTCCTCTCCTGTAATAGCCGTCGCATGTTATAATGTATTTTGCTCCTGCATCTTCGACGCGATCTTTAAACGCTTCTGCGCTGAAACCTGCGAATATAACAGAATGAGGAGCTCCTATTCTTGCACATGCAAGCATGGCTATTGGCAACTCCGGAATCATTGGCAAATAAATGGAAACAATATCTCCTTTCTTCACTCCCATGCTTTTTAGGGCATTGGCAAACTTGCACACTTCTTCATGCAACTGCTTGTATGTAAGTTTCCTTACTTCTCCAAGTTCCCCTTCCCAAATATATGCAATCTTATCTCCCTTGCCTCTCTCTATCCACCTGTCCAAGCAGTTATATGAAGCGTTTAACTTACCATTTATAAACCATTTATAATATGGCTCATCAACTTCCAAAACCTTATCCCATTTTTTATACCAGTCAATCATCTCCTCTGCTCTCTTCTCCCAGAATTTTATATAGTCCTCTCCTTCCTCATAAACACTTTCGTCCTTAATCCAGGCTTTCTTCCTAAATTCCTCAGGTGGCGAGAATACCCTCTGCTCTTCAATGATTTCTTTCATGTGGGGAGTATATAAAATTTATACTTAAATTTTTTGAGGTAACGATGAGGGTGTCAAAAAATTCCCACATCCAGATTGTAGATGGTTACAAATGCAGTAAGCCATTTTTTATAATTTCAATTATGTATTTATATTGTCATTGCTTATAATAGCATGTTGCTCGAAATAGCCGTGTTAATTATATTTCTGCTGATAATAGTGCTTGCCTCAGCTATAAAAATTGTAAGAGAATATGAGCGTGGTGTAATATTCCGCCTTGGAAGACTTGTTGGTGCTAAAGGACCCGGCTTATTTTTCATAATACCAATGTTTGATAAAATGGTGAAAATTGATTTAAGAGAGCATGTAATGGATGTTCCTGCTCAGGAAGCAATAACAGCTGACAATGTGCCTGTTAGAGTTAATGCAGTTGTTTATTTCCGGGTAATGAACCCAGAAGATGCAGTTGTTAAAATACAAAATTATATGATTGCAACAAGCCAAATGGCTCAAACAACGCTTCGAAGTATTATAGGCCAGGTAGAGCTAGATGTATTGCTAAAGGAAAGAGACAAAATAAATCAGCGCCTGCAATCAATTCTTGATGAAGCAACTGATGCATGGGGCGTAAAAGTTACAGCAGTAGAGATAAAAGATGTTGAAATTCCTGAAGGAATGCAGCGCGCTATGGCAAGGGCAGCAGAAGCAGAAAGAGAGAGACGCAGCAGAATAATAGCAGCAGAAGGCGAGTTGCAGGCAGCAGAAAAATTGACACAGGCAGCTAAAATTATAGGAAGAGAACCAGCAGCCATCCAGCTAAGAACTTTACAGACTCTGGCAGAGATCTCAGCAGAAGGAACAACCAAGATTTTCTTCCCATTTCCTCTGGAAATACTGAAAGCGTTCATGAAGGAAAAGGAAAAGAAAAAATGATTAGAAATTCATTATAAACACTTCTTTCTCCACCCTTTCACATTTTCCATTTACAGCACATGCTTCAACAGCTATTCTGCAGTTACCCCTTATATTTTCGTCCCACCACCACTGATAGGGTTTTTCATTATCAACATGCTTTAATTCATTGTTTATATAAAATTTAACCGCCTTTATTTTTCCTGCTGGCTCCGTCGTTGCATTTACTTTAATTGTTATTCCGCCGAACACGATTGTTTTGTTAATGAAGGCCAGTAAAGGACCAAAATCTAAGATATATATTCCGTTCAATGGTTTTTCAAGCGTTATATTTATATGGATTGTTTCAGTTGGCTCCTTTATAGCTACTTGTGGATCCCCAAATAAGTTTGTTTCATAATATGTCCATCTCATTCCATTCTCATTTATGCGCCATACATTGTCTTCTTTTGAAAAATGATTTGCTCTTCCAACCTCCCTTATATTTTCTTGGAATAGAGCTTTAAAGAAAGAGCTATCGTATCTCTGGCCTGGAGAATCAGTGCTGTTTTCTCTTCCCAATCCATAGCGAGAGTTCATTATGCATGCAAAAGCTCCATGCTCATCACATGTCAAATGCTCTGCAAAACAATCATCTTCGTAATAATTATCTTCCGGATACCAGTTATCGAAGGAGCCAGCTAGACAGGTTTGAGAATAGAGGAAGAAATATTCTGTATTGTACAACCCTTTCAAATCCGAGTTATGCATCTTTAGTGCATATGTAGTCCATCCATGGCCATCATGGTTTACAATGTTAACACCTTTATTTAGAATAGGCAGTAAATTGTATTTACTCCATGTTCTCTCTCTATCATAAAGAGTCGTTATATTATATGAAGAAGGAATCAATGGCTTAATTTTATCCTTATGATTCCCTCCCCATTGTGCCTCACCTCCAAATCCAAGATATTCTCCAAGCAATAATACTTGCATTAAATACTCGTTATTGCTGCTTTCCTCATAAGCTATCGTCTTGTTAATGAAATTATTAATTTCTTTAATACTATCAACGCATGCCCTTCCTACCCATACCTCTGCATATAAATCTGCCTCATCTCTATCGCTAACATCATTGCCTGTCGCATTTTCTCCCCATTTGTCATCCATATCCTCATTAAAATCGCCATCTAAGCAAGCATAGTAAACATCTGACGGGATATATGCTTCTAAAACCTCATCCGTTTCTGCCAGAGGCAAGCCGACGCATGTAGCATATAAGTAGCGGGGAGGAATTATGTTGCTACTCGCATTCTTAATATCGCCATCTCCTCCAAGCAAAACATAATCGATGCCCCAGTTTAAATAAGCATATCTTATGAAATTCCTTATTTGAGCTTGGGTATCATTGAACATCTCCGTTTCATTCCAGCAAAATGAATTGATTTTTATTTCCTCAACTGTAACAATATTGACTTTTATACCCTGGCCTTCTTTATAATCTGCAAATCTCTGGAAAGCATTTCTAAACTCATCTTTTGTTATTATGAGGTAATCATATCCTTCATTTAGTTTTTTAATAGGATATGTATATACTGCCCATCTGTTATCAATATAATTCATAACCCATTCTCTATCTTTTTCCAGTCCTCTATACAATGGATTTATCTTTCCTTCTTTAAGTTCAATTTTAACATCTACTTCTTCATAGTAAAAAACTTTGTTATTTTCGACAGAAACAGGCATAATATTCATTACAAGAATATTATACCCTCTAAGCCCGTAGATTCCAACTTTTTCATATAACTTATTTGCAACGTTTGTTGATAAAATCTCTACTTTATTATTTCCTACAAATAACGCTTTTGCCTTTTCAACTTCATAAAATCCTAAAAATTTCTTATTTACGCCTTTCACATCTATTTTTTTAACCTCTTTGCCATATGGGATTAAAATATGTGCTGGCTTGGCAGGCAATAGTAATCCATTATATTCATGCATTTCGCAACCATCGATTTTTATCTCATATTCTCCTCCGATTTTTTCAATGACTGGCTTCTCAAATTTATATTTAAATGAAATGATATCAGATGCGCCTATTTTGATGCCTGAAAAAGCTAATCCAATAAACAAAAATACCACGATAAATGCTACTTCTCTTTTCATGTAGCGTAAATTTCTATTAGAATTTAAATTTATCTTACTATCAAACTTTTTCCTGTCATTTCTCTCGGCTTTTCTATATCCAGTAATTCAAGCATAGTAGGAGCTATATCTCCAAGCACTCCTTTCCTCAATTTTGCTTCTATGCCTACTAAAATAAAAGGAACTGGATTGCTTGTGTGGGCTGTCTTTGGCTTGCCATTTTCAAACATTTCCTCAGCATTTCCATGGTCTGCCGTAATTATTGCTATGCCATCATGCTGCAGCACTTTTTTGACTACCTTGCCTAAACAATCGTCTACAGCTTTGAGAGCTTTTAATGTTGCTTCCCATATGCCTGTATGCCCGACCATATCTGGATTTGCGTAATTAAGCACGATAACGTCATATTTCCTGCTTTCAATCCTTTTTATAACATCTGCTGTAACTTCGTATGCTGACATTTCTGGCTTTAAATCATATGTTGCCACTTTTGGTGAAGGAATTAAACATCTATCCTCTCCTTTGAATGGCTCTTCCCTCCCTCCGTTAAAAAAGTAGGTTACATGGGCATACTTTTCTGTCTCAGCTATTCTTAGCTGCTTTAAACCATGCTTTGAAATAACCTCTCCAAAAGTATTTGTTATATCCTCTGTCTCAAATGCTGCTGGATTATCAAAATTTTTATCGTATTTAGTCAGAGTAACAAAATGTACTTTCAAAGGAACCGTAGAAAAAGCATCAAAATTTTTGTCTATGAAGGCTTTTGTAAGCTGTCTCCCTCTGTCGGGACGGAAATTAAAGAATATGACAACATCTCCATCTCCTATACGCGGCATACCTTCAATTACAGTTGGCTGGACAAATTCATCTGTTTCTCCACTGGCATATGCCTTCTCTATTCCTTCAATTGCATTTTTAACAATTCTTCCCTCACCTTTTACCAGCACATCATAAGCCTTCTTTGTCCTCTCCCATCTTTTGTCTCGATCCATTGCAAAGTATCTTCCCACTATGCTTGCTATCTTGCCTATGCCTATTTCATCAATTTTTTCTTCCATTTCCTCTAGATATTTCTTAGCGCTTTTTGGAGGAGTGTCTCTTCCATCCAGAAAACAATGTATATATGCCTCCCTGATGCCATGCATCTTTGCCATTTCAAGCAGAGCATATAAATGCTCCATCATTGCATGAACTCCCCCATCGCCAATGAGTCCCATTAAATGCAGTCTGCTTTTTCTCGCTTTCTCCATTGCCTCCTTAAGCACTTTGTTTTCAAAAAAACTGCCATCCTTTATTGCCATTAAAATTTTTGTTGCCTCTTGATAAACTATTCTTCCAGCCCCAATATTTAGATGCCCCACTTCAGAATTTCCCATTTGCCCAGTGGGCAATCCAACTGCTTCTCCACTTGCTTCAAGTATGGTATGTGGATATTTTCTCCAGAATTCATCAAAGTTTGGAGTGGAAGCATAATAAATTGCATTTCCAATCCTTTTTGTTGTATGTCCCCAACCATCCAATATTGTAAGTAAAATCATGGGCTAATATTCATTATAATTGAATATAAAAAATTTGGGAAAAGTGCCGAAAAATCCAGAATATACTGTTTTATTTGACAATGACAGAGATTACAAGGGCAAAATATGCCACAAAACCATTCATTTTCATTCCATCCCTCTATTGCCATCAAAATTATATAATAAAATTTTATACAACCTCATGGAAAATAAAATTCCTACCTTTTCGGACTTAAAAAGAGAAGTTATTGATGCTGGATTGTGCACCTTATGTGGAGGATGCACCTCCTTTTGTAGGGAGAACAAACTCCATGCAATTGATATTATGGAAGGATTGCCTGATTATATCAACGAGGAAAGTTGTCTTGAATGTGGCATATGTTATATGATTTGTCCGGTTACGGAAGAATTGAATGACAAACTCGAGGAATTATATGGAAAAGGAATAGGAAAAATTCTTGAAGTTTATTCAGCTCGTTCGACAGATGAGAATATTCTTAAGGTATGCTGCGATGGCGGCGTGGCCACTTCTTTACTCAATTATTTGTTGGATATTCATTATATTGATGGCGCGCTTGTTGTCAAAAGAACGAAGGGAGGAAGAAGTATGCCCATACTGGCAACATCATATCATGAATTGCTTGCATGCGCAGGTGCATCGTTGGCGACAGTTCCGAATCTTGATGAGATAAGGTATTATAGCACCTATACCTCCTTACTCCCAGAACTTAAAGAAATTGCATATGGAGGAATGGAAAATGTTGCTTTAACAGGAACACCTTGCCAGACCAAAACAGTGAGAAAAATGCAGGCAGTGAATATACTGCCTTCTGGCTCGATAAAATTCATTATAGGGCTATTCTGCATAGAGAATTTTTCCTTTGATGCCATTAGTTTGAGCAAGTTTGAGGAAATAATAGGTGGAAGGCTAAGCGATATAGAGAGAGTGAACATAAAGGAAAAAATGATAATCGAGTTTAAGGACGGAAGCAGAAAAGAGATAGCACTTGAAGATTTAGAGAGTGTGGCAAGAAAGGCATGTATAAAATGCAAAATACCCTTCTCCAACATATATGCAGATATTTCTCTTGGAGGCCTTGGCTCTGAAGAAGGGTACACAACTGTTGTGATAAGAACACCAGAAGGCAAAAGATTATTCGAAGAGGCTCTGGAAGAAGGGCACATTGAAATACATCCAGAATGGAATGAGGAAAAGAAAGAAGAAGTAATTAATAAAATAAAAGAATGGACTGAAAAAAAGGAGAGGAGGAAATAATTATTTTTCCTCTATTGTTCCCATATTTGTTTCAATAATTGCAAATGTTTTTGCCTCTTTCTTAACACATCCTGCAGAAAATGTAATCAGAAACAATAGCAGCAAAGCAATATATTTCATGATTGATAAGAGGAAACGGAATAAATGATTTACTGTTTCAAAAGAAAGGGGCTGTCAAGAATTTGAAAATTTAAAAATGAGAAATGCCCCTCCTGATTTTGCATCAGGAGGGGATGGCAATGCTATACCAGTTAATAGAATTAGTTAGAAAGAAAAATATTTTTCGCTGGGATAAGAAAAAGATAGAAATTAAATTGATTGCCACCATTCTTTACTATGCAGGGATTTCCCTGAGAAAAACAAGTAAATTTCTCAGAGATTTTGAGAAGTTCAGTCATGAAGCCTTAAGGCAATGGTATCATAAATTAGCCCAATTATTTACTAATTCTAGAAAATACAGGCGTTGTATAGCAATAGATGAAACAAAAATAAAGATTGGGGATGAATGGTATTACGTTTGGGCTGCAATAGATGTTGATACATGGGAAATTTTAGGAGTAATGATAACGAAATGGAGAACCTCCATTGATGTAATAAGATTTGTCAATAGCTTCCTGATCTATTGCGAGAATAGGCCATTAATTAAGACAGATAGAGCTCCATGGTATAGATGGGCGTTACAAAGGATGGGCTTGCAATATGAGCATGAAACATTCGGTGAAAGAAATGCAATAGAAGGATGGTTCAACATTCTTAAAGCAAGATTGAAAAGATTCTGGAAACGCTTTCCCTCTAATGCCTCGAAGGAAAGCGTTGAGAAATGGCTTACTGCATTTGTAACCATCTACAATCTGGAGGTGAGAATTTCTTGACAGCCCCTCAAAAGAAATATAAAAAATTTTTTAGAGACGAAAATGAAAAGGAACTATTGTTTTTTATTCGAATGCTGTACTTTTTATTTCATTCATTCTCCCTAAACCAAAGGATAATAAATCCTTTTCATATTTATCCTTTGGTGAGGTTATGAATGAAGAGATGTGGGATGTGATTGTAGTAGGGGGTGGCCCTGCTGGATTGACAACTGCTATCATGTGTGCAAATAGAATGCTTAAAACACTGGTTCTTGAAGGAGGGAAATGGGGGGGATTACCAGCAACAATGTACCCGAACAAGGTTATACCAAATTATCCAGGATTTCCAGAAGGAATAACAGGAATAGAGCTGGTGAGGAGATGGCTCAGACATGTAAGAGATAATGAATATGTTATCATGAAAAGGGAGAGAGTAGTAAAAATTGAGAAAGGAGGCATAGTAAAAACAGAAGATAATGAATACCATGGAAAGACAGTTGTGATTGCTACAGGAACACGTCCAAGAGAGCTTGGAATACCCGGAGAAGCAATGTTTAATAGAGGAGATAAAGGAGTTTATTACTATGTTACACATAGAGAAAAATTCATAGATAATGTGGTGCTTGTTGTAGGAGGGGGAGATACAGCCGTGGACGCTGCTCTAGATTTAGTTGATTTGGCAAAAGAAATATATATAATACATAGGAGAGATAGATTCAGAGCAATAGATGAGAATGTTAAGAAGATGGAGAAGAGCAAGAATATAAAGATAATGCTTAATACAGAACTTGAAGAAATAAGAGGAAAGGACAAAGTAGAGGAAGTTGTGCTTTTAAACAATAAAACAGGAGAAAAGAAAGTATTGAAGGTGGACAAAGTCATTCTGGCAGTTGGTCTAAAGCCAAATACAGAAATGTTTACAGAACTCGGTGTAAAAACAGATGATAGAGGATTCATTATAACAGATAGCTATCAGAGAACAAATGTTGAAGGAGTATTTGCTGTTGGAGACATAGTAAAGGGAGCCTTCAGATTGCTAATAGTAGGAGCAGCTCACGGAGCGATAGCATCACAGAAGATATACGAATACATAAGGAAACCATACTGGGCAGGTGAGGACGAGAAATAGCCTCAGCTCTTTCTATCTTATTTTACATATCTTTTAATTCTTTTGTAGTATTCATGCTCCACAAAATCACAATTTATGAGCATTTCTGCATCCTTCTCTCCTGTTATTTTCACACCCATTTCTTCTATCCTCTTCCTCAATTTTTCAATGTATTTGCTTTCATTGCCGTTTAAAAATGCAATTTTTCGCGGCTTTCTTCCTTCCATATTCATTAATATGCCCAAATCAAGCATATCTTCGACTTCAAATGGCGTAAATGATTTTTCATCTATTTTGAAATATATCTCAGGATCAATCACAATGTCCTTTGCTTTTATTTCTATTTCTTTCTCTTCCTCATCATAATCAATAACACTTTTCATGCATTCATTTCCACATATTCCGCATCCAAGACATTCTCTGCAGCTCAGGCAACGCTTTGCTTCCTTAATCGCTGTTTCCTCATCAAAGAGAATTTCCACTTCCTTGAAAGTTGTTACTCTTTCCTCTATAGGTATATAACTTATCTCCTGCCTTTCTTCTTTCTCAATGCCGGATAAAACAACGTTTCTTTTCATGAGTTCAATATCTTCCCAAGAAGCTATGAGCCTATTGATATCCTTTTCCACAGGGTCAAATGAAATTTCCTTTCCATGGAGATAAGCATCTATAGCATGAGCTGCCCTCCTTCCCCATGCAACTGCTTCAATGACAATTGATGGCCCCGTCACAGCATCTCCTCCAGCAAATACTCCAGGCATGGAGGTGGCAGCTGTTTTATCATCAACAATTATTCCCCATTTCGTCCTCTTTATTTCATCTGGCAGGAAGGAGAAATCTGGGTATTGTCCTATGGCTGCTATTACAGTATCTGCTTCCATGAAGAATTCACTCCCTTCTTTTGGAATTGGCCTTCTCCTTCCGCTCTCATCTGGCTCTCCAAGTTCCATTTCAACACATTTCAATCCTATAACCTTGCCATCTTTGCCTACTATTTTTACCGGAGCTGCCATGAATTTTATGTTCACTCCTTCCTCTTCAGCAAATTTAACCTCCTCCTCTCTTGCTGGCATTTCATTTCTGCTTCTCCTGTACAATACTGTAACTTCTTGGCTGCCAAGTCTTACAGCACATCTTGCAGCATCTATAGCAACATCTCCTCCTCCTACAACGACAACTTTTCTTCCTTGGAAAATTGCTCTGACAGTTTCAGGCGATATATTGACTTCTCTGAGAAATTCCACACCTGATATAACTCCTTCCAAATCTTCCCCTTCTATACCCAGCTTTCTGCTTTCGTGAGCTCCAACGCCAATAAATACTGCATCATATTCCTTTCTCAATTCATCAAATGAAATATCTTTTCCAACTCTTGTATTTAGCTGCAGTTCAACCCCCATTTCAAGGATTGCATCTATTTCACGTTTCAACACATCCTTTGGAAGGCGATATGGTGGTATGCCAACAGCAAGCATTCCTCCTGCCACTGGCAAGGCTTCAAAAATCTTAACTTTATATCCCTTCCTTGCCAATTCATATGCAACAGTTAAGCCAGCTGGCCCAGAACCAATGACAGCAACCCTGTATTTATTGTTTTCATTTGCCGGCATTTTGCCCAAATCAATTTTTCCTTTCTTTTCCCATTCCCAGTCTGCAACAAATCTCTTGAGCAATCTTATTGAAATTGGCTTGTCAATCCCGTTTCTTCTGCATAATTCCTCGCATGGATGCGGACAAACTCTGCCCAAAACAGCTGGCAGTGGCAAACGTTCTCTTATCAAATTCACAGATTCCTCAAATTTCCCCTCTGCTATTTTCGCTACATATCCGCGAACATCCACATGAGCTGGGCAGTTTGTCTGACAGAAAGGCGTTTCCTTCTCCAGGAAAAATGTTGATGGTATGCCTTCTCTTCCATAAACTGCTTTTCTTGAAAATAAACTCCGCTCCCTATCAACTGTTTTTAGGGGGCAAACTTCATAGCATATGTTGCAGTTGTTGCAGTCCTGTTTTATCCTTGTAGGATATTTTATTATTTTAACTGTGTCATCATCGATATTTTTCACCCATGCATTTGTTAACAATTTTATTTTTCCTTCCTTGACGAATTTCAGAAATTCATCATATGGTGCATCATCATTTAGCGAGGAGGCATGCTTTCTGATAACATATTTATTGATAGAAGGATGCCTTTCCACAATGATAACGTCTTCGCCTTTCTTCGCCAGTTCAACCGCCTTTTTTATGCCATGCGCTCCAGCCCCTATAATGGTGATACCTTCTCCTCCCTCAAAATTTTCAATAACAAATGGCTCAGCAACTTTTTCTTTTTCGCCACCATAATAAAATGAAAAGATGCCATCATTTTCTTTAAATGCTGCCTCTCCTCTCTTCACAAAGTCAATTAGATAGAGAAAAACAGCCTCTTTTCTCAGCCCCGTTCTTTCAGCAATTTCATCTAATGACGCCTCTTTTTCCTGTAATAGTAATCTTATCATTTCCTCATTCACTTCATCGTATATTATTTCGTCTGCAATCCTATTGAATTCATAGAAAGTGTAGAGCTCTCCATATTTGTTGCCTTCTGTTGTGAGCATTCTTTCCTTTACAGCTATTATTCTTATCCTGGGCTTTAAAGAAGCATTATAAGCTGCTCTTAAAGCTAGATTATCTTTTAGCTCATCTTTTAAAGGCCCTAGTTTTTGCAGTTCTTCAGTAAATTCTGTTACAACTTTTGCAAATTTTTCTCCTTCAGAGGCAGAAATCCATTCTAGTCTTAAACGTCTTTCATCTATTCCAGCATAGCGAAGCAATTTTCTGGCTGTATTCATCTTTCCTATGGTGTAATAATTGCCTGTAACGTAATGGCAATCTCCAAGATGACAGCCTCCAACAAGTACTCCATCTGCTCCTCGCAAGAATGATTTTAAAACAAATGAAGGCTCAACTCTTGTAGAGCACATCACTCTTATAACTCTCGTAGTGGGTGGATACTGAAATCTGCTCACTCCTGCTAAGTCAGCGCCTGCATAAGAACACCAGTTGCAGAGCATGGCAATAATCTTCGGTTTGAAACTCATTCTATCGCCTCCTCAATTTGTGCCATTATCTGCTCATCCTTAAAATGTCGCATGTTAATTGCTTTATGAATGCAGGATGAGCCGCAAGCTCCACATCCCTTACATGCAGCAGGAACATTTTCTGCAACCTTCCTACCATCTTTTTCAACAAGCCTCATCGCTCCATATGGACATACTTCAACACACACTCCACATCCCATGCATTTTTCCTCATCTATAACTGGCGTATACGGCTCCGCCTTCACATATCCTTTCGCCATTGGAATTGCCGCCCTGCTGGCTGCCGCTACCGCCTGAACGATACATTCATTTATGTCTGCTGGAGCCCTGCAGGAGCCAGCCATATATATACCATCTGTTGCAAAGTCCACAGGGCGGAGCTTGACATGGGCTTCAAAGAAGAAACCATCTTGGCCCAATGGCACTTTAAGCATTTGCGATATCTTTTTCGCATCTTCTCTCTGAATTAAAGGAGTTGATAACACTACCAAATCTGCATCAAGTTCAATTTTTCTTCTCAGTCCAGGGTGATAAAAGCCAACAACCAGTTTTCCATCCTTTTTTTCCAGGGAAGATACCGTTGGAACTGCATCTCTCACCCTTACAAATCTTATCCCTTCTTCTCTTGCTTTTCTGCAGTAATCCTCATATACCGTGCCATATGTTTGCAGCCCTTTATGAATAATATATATCTGCGATTCTGGTAGCAATTTTTTCAATAGTCGAGCATTTTTTATGGAATTCATGCAGCAAATACGAGAGCAATATCTTACTCTCTCTCCTCTTCCTCCGACACACTGTATGAACACAATTTTTTTCCACTTGCCTATTTTATTTTCTTTCAAAAGATTTTCCAGTTCAAATTGAGTGATGACATTTTCATATTCATCATAGTTGTACATGTACATTGGTTCATACGGCTTTGCACCAATGGCTACAATTATCGTTCCAACCTTTATTTCCCCTTTTTTCTTGCCCTTGATTTTGACATTGAAATTTCCTATATATCCTTCGACGCTTTCAACCTCGCTTTCTAAAAAAACATGTATCTTCTTTTCCTTCTTTACTTTTTCAAGCAATTCATTTAAAAATTCATTTGCATCTATATTGGAAGGATACAAACTATGAACGTGATTCAACAATCCTCCAAGTTTATTTTCCTTTTCAACTATATAAACTTCAAAGCCTTGCTTCGCCAATGATAAAGCGGATGTAATGCCTGCTACTCCCCCTCCTATTACCAATGCTTTCCTTTCAACCGGTATTTTTATCTCTTCAAGTGGCTCAAGCAGTCTAGCCTTTGCCACTCCCATTCTAACCAAATCCTTTGCTTTCTCTGTTGCATCTTCCTTTTCTTTCTGATGTACCCATGAGCACTGGTCCCTTATGTTAACAAATTCAAACAAAAATTTATTCAAGCCAGCATCCTCGCATGCTTTTCTGAAAAGCGGCTCATGAGTACGAGGGGTACAGGAAGCGACAACAACTCTATTCAGTTTATACTCCTTTATTGCATCCATTATTTCCTGTATTCCGGCATTCGAGCATGTATACATATTCTCCTTTACATACACAACGTCTGGCAGAGTTTTTGCATATTCACATACTTCAGGCACATTAACAAATCCTGCTATGTTGGTGCCGCAATCGCACACAAATACTCCGATTCTCAACTTCTCTGCCATTTTATCACCCTGCCAACTCTGCTGCTTTGGCAGCAGCAGCACTTGCCTGTATCACACTTTCTGTTATGTCCTTTGGTCTTTCACAACACCCAGCAACAAATATGCCTGGCTTTGTTGTTTCAACGGGATATTTAAGGAAATCCACGGTTTTTATAAATCCATGTTCATCTGTTTCTATGCCCAAGACATTGGCTATCTTTTTTGTATCTTTTGCTGGCATGATAGGCGTGGCAAGAATTACCATTTCCACCTCCAGTTCTTTTACCTTTCCTTCTTTTTCGTCTTCGTAATATATAATCAGATTCTTTGTTCTCTTATCTTCCTTAATTTCTCCAGGGCGTGCATGGATATAAGTTATTTTATAATCTCTCTCTCCTCTCTTGCTATATTCATAAAATCTTTTACTAAAGACCCTCAAGTCAGAATAGAATATGTAAGATTCCAGATCGTTATAATGCTCATTTGCCAGCATCGCACTCTTTATTGAAACCATGCAGCATACTGATGAACACCACGGGCAACGCTTTACATCTCTGGAACCAACGCACTGTATGAACGCGATTTTTTTTGGCCTTCTGCCATCTGGAGAGCATTTTAGGTGGCCATGAGTAGGTCCAGCTGCATTGATAAGGCGTTCATATTCCATCCAGGTATGAACATTATCATATTTCCCATATCCATATTCATATAAATCACGGGGCTCATATAATGACAGGCCGACGGCGACAATAATGGCTGCAACATTGAGCTCGATGATCTGATCCTTCTGATTGTAGTCTATTGCCCCTGCCTTACAAATTTTCTCGCATAATCCGCATCTATTTTTTGTTAATTTTAGGCAATATCTATCATCAATTGTTGCCTTTCTGGGTACAGCCTGAGGAAACGGCAGAAAAATTGCCTTCCTCTTATCCAGATAGCTATTATATTCATTTGGCACTTCTGTGGGGCATTTTTCCATGCAGTCTCCGCAGCCGGTGCATTTTGTCGCATCCACATATTTCGCCTTTCTTTTCACTTTAACTTTAAAATCTCCTGCCCTTCCTTCCAGTCCAATGACTTCAGAATACTCAAGAACATCCACATTTGGATGGGAAAAGCATTCATTCATTTTTGGGGCAAGAATACAAATACTGCAATCATTGGTGGACATTGTTTTGTCCAGCAATGCCATTCTCCCTCCAATACTGGGTTCTTTTTCTACTAAATAAACATGGATACCTCTATCTGCCAAATCCAAGGCAGCCTGTATGCCTGCTACTCCTCCTCCTATTATTAATACATCTTTCATTTTATCATTTCAGCAACTACTTCAACAAAATCTTTTACCTCAATGCCATAATTTTCATGGCTGAGAGTGCATTTAAAATGTATCTGGCATTTTGGGCAGGAAGTTATCATAACATCTGCCACCTTTTTTGCCTCTTTAAGCCTTTCCTTTCTTATTTCTTCCGATTTCCAGTCGCAACTCATCCAGGCAGAGGTACCACAGCAAACAGCTAGTTCTTTATTATGCTCCATTTCCTTGACTTTTATGCCAACTTTTTTGAGCACATTGCGTGGCTCTTCATATATACCAAGATGCCTTCCAAGACGACATGAATCGTGAAATGTATATTCTTTTCCTGCCTCTCCTCCTTTCATATCTTTATCAGCAAGGAATTCTGATATGTGCATTAGTTCAACATCCATGGAAGGATAATCCATTTTGAAAGTCCTGTAACATTCAGGACAGGAAAATATTATTTTCTTTGCCTTTCTTTCCTTCAACATCTGCATATTTTTATTCATGAGTTCATTGAATAGCTCCACATTCCCATTCCATAAAGCATCATGTCCGCAGCATCCATAAATTATTGATGGCTTAACACCATATTTATTGAGTAATTTAACTGTGCTTTCAGCAATACATTTTCCATCAAACCCTATCTCCTTAAACATTATATCAAAAAATGGCAGGCAACCAGCAAAATAGATTATATCAGATTTTTCATCTGTTTCCACATTATCAAGCCAGTCCATATCTATGTTTTTTTCCAGCATTAACTTTGGTATGCTTTCAAAAACACCTTCATGTGTGGGTATACCTTCATTTCCCTGTTTTCTTGCTCCATTTCTTACCTCTCTCATGAAATGGAGGAATTCTACACCAGAAGGACACACTTCCTCGCATAGCCCGCAACCCAAACATTTCCATATGTCCATGCTGTTTAGCACTTCCTCTTCTATACCTATTAAACTCCTTTCAACAATGCTTGCTGGAGAAAATTTGCCATATATTCTTGTAATTGGACAGATTGAACTGCATTTCCTGCATTCAACGCAATAATATGCTTTTGATTTCTCTATTATTCCCTCCAGCACTATTCCACCTTCACTTTTTTCTCCATTTTAAATACTGTAAGAATCTCTTCTATTTTCAGTATCCTTTCATCCTTTTCATCAATTTTTTCATCTGAGAGAAGACATTTTTTAATAACAACTTCCTTGCCCTCTCTAACAGCTTCTAAAGCTTTCCCCATATTGAATCTTCTAATACAAAAAATTAATTTTTCATCTTCCTCCACACATTCATAGCCGCAGTTCAAACAATCAAATGCAGCAGCCTCCCTTTTCTCCACTATCTCATAATATATCCCATCATCATATACATGATAAATAGCGGAAGATGGGCAGGATGCTATGCAAATTCCGCAACCCTTACATGAAATAGTATTTACTCTGATTGCATCTCTTGCTTCATCATACTCGAAACATTCACATATGGAAACACATATTCTGCATCTTGAACATGCCCTTTCATCTATTGCTACTGAATATTGCTTAAATGTTATCGGGAGCATTTCAAAAGAAAAAACATATCTCTTATTTATCTATTATCGTTGCTATAAAATGGCATGCTTAAAATCGGTATATTTGAAAACAGGCCCGTCTATACAGGTGTAGTATTTGCCACCCATAATACAGTGCCCGCATTTACCCATGCCGCATTTCATCCTTCTTTCCACAGATAAAAATATTTTCTCTTCTTTAATGCCCTCATTCAAAAGTTTTTCAACAACTGGTTCAAACATTGCAGGCGGCCCACACACCAGAGCTATTTCATTTCCATTTAGATTTGCATCTTTGATAAAATCGCTCACGTATCCTTGCCTTTCTCCTCCCTTTTCAAAAACCTCTATAATTTCTGCATATTCCTTCCATTCTTCCAATTCATTTCTGAAGAGCATATCATCTGGCTTCTTTACACCATATAAAATTTTCAGCGATTTGCAGAATTCCTTATAAATACATTCTTTTATGAAACTTCTTAAAGGAAGTATTCCAAGCCCTCCAGCAACTACAACAACATCCTTTCCCTTCGTTTCTTCCATAGGAAAACCATTTCCAAATGGCCCTCTATATCCGACAAAATCTCCTCTACCAAATTTAAATAAATATGATGTTACCCTCCCAATTCTTTTTATACATATTTCAAAATAATCCTTTTCAGAAGGAGCAGAACATATGGAAACAGGAAATTCACCTATACCAGGCAAGGAAACTTCAACAAACTGTCCTGGTATGAAATCTATGGATGCTTTAATCCTGAAAAGTTTTTTCTCGAAAGGAAATTGCTGGCAATCCACGATTTTTGCTGGTATTGGAAGATAAGGATTCATCAAAAATTGAATTAAAACCTTATATATGATTATTTTGCAGCTTATAGTACGTAGCTTATTTTCACCATGGTAAAAACACCATTAAAACAGCAAATTTCCACAAAAATTAGCTACTCCAAACTAAAATGTAGTATCCAGTTCCCCATATAGTGTGATATGCATGTCTCGGGTCTCCCTCATTTCTTATGTAAATTGTTGCCTGCCCTGTAAAATATGGGCCAACTTTTGCTTCCACTTTTAACTCTTTGCAATCCGAGGGAGTGGTAAAGATACCACGTATATCCCTTATTCCAAGAACAAGAAAGGTTCTTTTATAAACGGTGTAATGCTGTTTACATTCCTTGTATTCATTACTTTTTTCATTCTGACTAGCTGAAATAAAAGAAGGCAACAAAAGTAGTGAAATTATGATAATGGCGACGGTCTTTTTCATAAAAAATTAATTTTTGCAATATTTAAAAGATATTCTATAAAGATTCGTTGGCAAAATCGGATTTAATCATCTATAAAATCTCTATTCTTTGGCAAATTTTAGATTCAGAACCACTGGCCTAACCAAATAGCTGAAGAACTATCATCAGTATAAGAAACATAAGGGCAGCATACATTATATAAATGTACATTTTTCTTTTTTTAATAAATTGTTCATATTCCTTCCTGCATTTTTCACTGCACACTGCCTCTCCATACTTAATTGCTTTTCCGCATATTTGACAATGGCTGTGCTGAGGAATCATTTTACCTCCACTACAGTTCCATTAAACTTTTTTCCATATATAGCATTTTCCAATTCATCCAATCTTTTTCCATTAACAACAAATGTCTCTATTTTTTCTTCTTCAATGATTCTGCAGGCTATGGAATCGATAACAGCGCTTTCTCCCGCCTTCTTCCATTCTTCTCCTGCCATTTTTCTAAGCTCCTTTATGCTCATTCTGTCCAGCTTCTTTGCATCCTCGTATTTCTTCGGATCTTTATCATATATGCCATCAACATCTGTTGCTATTATGAGGCGCTCCGCCTTTACTTCCCTAGCAAGCATCGCCGCAACAGCATCCGTTGAATGGCCAGGCGTTGTGCCGCCCATTATTACTGGCGGAGCCATTTTTGCTGCATCTTCGATGCTTTCTGGAATTTCTTTTTTGAAAAAGGAATTTATCAGCATTGCATTCAGGCGAGTTGCCATTATTCCAAGCTTATCTAAATATCTCTCATCGCTGCAGAATTTTCTTGCTGCCTGTATATATTCTCTTGCTAATTTTCCACCACCTACAATTATGTACAAATCAAAATCCTTTGATGCCTTTTTAATTAAATTTGCTACTTCCTTTATGTAATCTGACTCATTTAAAGAAATGAGCGAGCCTCCTAAAGAAATAACGACTTTCATTGTTCTGTATTAAAAATATTTTATAAAATGTTTTGGCAGTGTCAACAATGAATGGTTTGATTGGATATTTTTATGGCAGCCAAATAATTCTCTATCATTTTTCAAAAATTGATTAGGCTAAGAATTTTATAAACATTTTCTATATCATTTCATGCGAAGGTATTCAATAAAACGGGGGCACAAGCCAGACTTAAATGCCCTGATAAAAAAATATTTTGGTGTTGAAGGAGACGTTGAAAAAGGAATAGAATTTGAAGCAGAGGGAATAGGAAAGATTTACATGAAAAAAGAGGGAAATGGCTTTATTGTTGACATAACTCCTCCAAAAGAAGTTACTGCTGATTATGCAATACTCAAAAAATGGAATGATTTTTTATTTGAGGCAACTGGAAGGACTGCTAAAGAAAGAAAAAAACTCATGGAGAAAGAAATCATTAAAAAATGAAGGGCATAGTGGCTTGGTGCATAGCAGTCATTATACTATGGGGGCTGTGGGCATTCCTATTTAAAGTTGGTTCCAATGAAATAGGAATAAAAAATGCATTGTTTTATGCATATCTGACAGGCATTATATTAAGCATGGCCATAATTGCATATTCATTTCCAGAAAATTTTGAAATTAGGAAAGGCGTGCTTTTTATTATTTTATCAACTGTTGTTGGATTTGCTGGAACAATAATATGGTATGTTATTTTGCAGAAACACAAAGCAAGCATAATAACTTCTTTCACAGCTCTGTATCCTGTTGTAACTGTTCTACTCAGCATTTTGATTTTAAAGGAAAAACTGTCTTTGCCCAATGCCATAGGAATTTTGCTTGCGCTGGTAGCAGGAATTCTACTTTCAATGTAATGAAAAGAACATTTTCAACATGCTTTCCAGATTTTTTATGCCTTTTTGACATAAAATCACTTCATTCATTATCATTCCGTTAAATGCTCAATCAGTATTTTTATTCCGAGAGCAATTAAAATTATGCCACCAACAATTTCCGCCTTCTCAAATTTCAGTTTGCTAGATATAAAAAAGCCAGATAGACAGATAAAAAAGGTTATTACGCCAATTATCAATGCAGGAAAGAAAATTTCCACACCAATTAATGAAAGAGTTATTCCTGCTGCTAGGGCATCTATGCTCGTAGCAAATGAGAGCACGAGTATGGTGTAGTTGTTTATTTTTATTTCCTTCATTTCCCCTGCCTCATAAATCATTTTTAAACCAATGGCAAGCAAAAGAAAGAAGGCGATCCAGTGATCAAAGGAAAAAATATAGTTTTTTATGCCTATGCCAGCACTCCATCCTATAATGGGCATTATTGCCTGAAAACTTCCAAATGATAAAGCCATTTTTAAAGCATGTCTTTTCATTGCCATACCTCCTGCCACAGAAACAGCAAATGCATCCATTGAAAGGGCAATGGCAATTAGCAGTATAGAAAGTAAATCCATAGGTAAATAAATAAAATTGATATTATTTTCTATGGAATTCAGAATTGAATACGTAAAAGCTAGGCAAGTTATAGATTCAAGAGGAAACCCCACTGTTGAGGCAGAGGTAGCAACAAAAAAGGCAAAAGGAGTTGCTATTGCGCCATCAGGGGCATCAAAGGGAAAGGAAGAAGCAGTGGAATTAAGAGATGGTGGCAAAGAATTTCATGGAAAAAGTGTTAGAAAAGCTGTTGAAAATATTGAAAAGATAATTGCTCCAGCTGTAAAAGGAATGGATGTCAGAGAGCAGGAAACAATAGATAAAAAGATTATTGCAATAGATGCCACCAGAAATAAAAGCTTGCTTGGAGCGAATGCATGCATAGCAGTTTCCATAGCAGTTTGCAAGTGCGCATCCTTTGCTTTAGAAATGCAGCCATATGAATATCTGAATGAAAAAGCTTGTTTGCTTCCAATTCCATTCATGAATGTCATAAATGGCGGAGTGCATGCGGGAAATGATTTGGCTATACAGGAACACATGATTGCGCCTGTGAAAGCGAAAAGCTTCAGCCAAGCATTGCAGATGGGGTGCGAAGTTTATCATACGCTAAAGAAAAAAATTGAAGAGAAATATGGAAAAGCTGCCATAAATGTTGGAGATGAAGGTGGTTTTGCCCCTCCTTTAAGCAGAACAGAGGATGCTTTGGAAATAATCATGAAGGCAATAGAGGAGAATGGATATGAAAAAGAAGTTATGCTAGCTTTGGATTGTGCAGCCTCCTCATTTTACAGTGGAGAAAAATATTTTTTAAATAAAGAAATGGATGCAGGCGAATTGATGGATTATTATATGGGGCTGGCAGAGATGTATCCCATAATTTCTATAGAAGATGCTTTTCATGAGGAGGACTGGGATGCTTTTGCAGAGATAACTGAAAAAATTGGGAGCAAAGTGCAGATTGTTGGAGATGATTTATTTGTTACAAATGCCAAAAGACTGAGGAAAGGAATAAAAAGGAAGGCGTGCAATGCTTTATTGCTTAAACCAAATCAAATTGGCACTTTAACAGAGACGGTAGAAGTGGCAGAGATATGCAAAAAGAATGGATATGGCATCATGGTATCTCATCGCTCTGGAGATACATGCGATGATTTTATAGCCGATTTAGTTGTAGCTCTGCAAACAGGACAGATAAAGGCAGGAGCTCCTGCGAGAGGAGAAAGAGTGGCAAAATACAACAGACTTTTAAGGATAGAAGAAAAATTAGAAAAGTCTGAATATGCCGGAAAGAAATGGAATAAATGGGGCATTTAGTCATAAATATTTTAGCTGGATGTAATCGCTACACGTCTTTATTAACGAAATTATGAAACCAACCAGCATTCCAAAATATTTTACATCAAATGCTCTTCCAAGAATTTCACAAAAAAGTGGTATGCTAACCCATAGTATAATTAAATTTATCCAAAAGGGTTTTAATGCTAATTTATTTTCCCAGCTCCGCCTCCATACTCTCATCGCTAATTTAAACAACAATTACTGGTATAAAAAAATTGCTAAGCTAAAGAAATTGTAAAAGAAATGGGCAGAGATAGGAGCTGCTATATTTTTGCTTTTATGCATTAAAATACCAAGGACAATACCAAAGAAGAAAGGCATAACAATCTGTATATATGTTTTGTATTCAAGATGGGCTACTGCAAATAAAATGGAGGAGATGAGTAATGATGGCATAAAGCCAAATTTATTTTCCAGTCGCATTTGAATAAAAGCCCTGAAAAAAGTTTCTTCACTTATTGAAGATATGAGAGGTATCAATATGAGAAATGCCAAATTTATATTCTTCCCTATCTCTTCTGCTAGAGGATTTTCCTCTTTGTATCCTATTACATAGAGTATTATGCTTGATGCTAGAATAAACAACACGGTGGCAATCAGGCCATATAAAATTGATATAGCCAATTTTTCTTTCCTGAAATAAAGATTTTCCCAAACGTTTCCATATATTAAATAAACAAAAATTACAACTGGAAAGAACATCACAATGAAATTAAGGATTAGAGAAAATAAGATTAAATTCATATTCAACTCATACTCTGCTGTTACAAAAAAACTCAGAGCTGCAGAGCCATAAATTATGATGAAAGCAAGAGCAAGCAAGGCATAGGCAACAAATTTTCTCATCAGCAGAAAAGTTTTTTACCCTTTTTTATTTTACGATGCAGGGCCCGTGGGGTAGCTTGGTTTATCCTTCGGGCTTTGGGAGCCTGAGACTCCGGTTCAAATCCGGGCGGGCCCACTCTTTATTTTTTCTGATAAAGAAGGAGAAAGGTTGCAACAATAACCCGTTTCATTTTGATTTTTTTTACCAAAAATATTTTATACTCTCTTTACATTCTTGTAACACAAAAAGTAAAAAGTTGCTACGAGGTGAAAAAATGGCGTGTTTTCTTGTTCCGGGAGCTGAGGCGGTTGTGACAACTGTTGTGCAAAAAGCAGTTGGGAAAGAAAAAGCTGAAAAACTGAAGCTGGGATGGCTCAATACAATGCTTTGGGGTGGTGTAATACTTCTGGCAATCGAACATATATGGCATGGTGAAGTTGTTCCATGGCCACCATTCTTAACTGCGATGAATAATCCAGCGGACATTCCTGTAATGCTTCATGAAATGGCATTGGTTGGCGGAACAATGTGCATAGCTATAACACTTGCTTGGATAGTATTGGTTGCAATTACTTCTATTTTGAAGGAAAAGACAATTTCCAGAAAAGCAATCAAAGCTTAAGGAGGATAAATATGTGGCTGGTGATGACAACTCTGGCAGCAGTTATTGCTACGGCTATATGGTATATAAGCGATGAAGCCAGAGAAATCTATAATATAGGCTTTCTGAACCTTATCCTCTGGGGCACTGCTATAATGGTATTTGTGGATCATGTTATAGGATATCTCTCTGAAGGCGGTGAATTCATTGAAACAACCCCAGATGCAATACTTCTTTCAATAATTATGCTAATTGCAGCCATCCTGATATGGGAAATTGTTCTTTTAATCAAAGACCCAAAAGGAGTGCTGAAGAGCATTAAAAAATAATCGCCAGATATAACTCATTCCTCTTCCTCTTCTTCTTTATCTTTTAATTCTTTCAAGATGTCAACCATTTCTTTTTGTAGCATTACTTGTTCTTTCTGGTAAGGGGCTATGGTAGCTTCCTGCACAAGCTTTTCTATCAGCAATTTTACTTCATTAAGTGGATGGACACCATGCAACTCATAATAGCTCCTTGTTCTTGGTGTTTGCACTTCTTTGCTGCCGCCGGCAAAGCCAAATAAGCCGACTTTTTTTGTTTTTGTTTCCGCTCCCATGGCAGCAAATGAGCCATCACTTCCTAAGCCGAAGCCAGAATAAGTGATGGGGATTATATTTCCGAATCTAAAAATTCTTCCCAATATTCCTTGAGAGTAGTCCAGATCTGCTATTTTGTCATATCTTAAACTTCTTTCTCTTTTTATGAAAATTCCTCCCCTCAACACAAGCCGGAAATTTGTTATGAAATATTTATGAGAGCGACGGTATATTTCAACAATGAACAGGCCAATTATGGCCATGCCAATAGTGTAAAGTGGTATCAGTAAATCAACATAATCCATTGCGTTTCCAAGCCAGAAAATTATCATGCCCAAAATAAAGACAGCTATATACATGAAGAAAATTCTCCATCTCACCATTAATAATGAAGCAATGATGCCAAAGATGATTAATCCAATGAGCCATATAGATGCTGCAGCTCCTATGCTGAAGGTATTGTTACTAGCCAATCCTTCCCAGTACTTGGAGCGAAAAAGCCATGCCAGAAAAATTCCCCATATGAAAAGGAATAGCCACAGGCAATGTAGATGCATAAATGACAATGGATGGGGCTGCAACTCTTTTTCAATTCTTTCATTGTCCAACAGTTGAAATTTTCTCATTTAATAAATAAAAAAATATACTTTTTATAATTTCTGAAAAATTTGAAGTTGTCGAATGAATGGAATGTATTTGTGATGCCATTTTGCTATTCCGATTCTATGTTGTTACCACTGGAAATGAGTCATTTTGATTTTTTGGACCAAGACCAATAAAAATAAAAATATAGCAGATATAATTCCATGCTCATTACAGATTCGAAACAGATAATGGAGATTGCCAGAAAAGCAAAAAATGTTGCTGTTGTTGGTATATCGAAGAATAAGGAAAGGGCAAGCTATCAGATTGCAGAGCAAATAAGGGATAAATATAATCTTTTCCTTGTAAATCCAAAGTATGCGGGAGAAGAGATTTTAGGCAAAAAAGTTTATTCTTCATTAAAAGAAATTGAAGAAAAGATAGATATTGTAGATGTTTTTAGAAACCCAAATTTTATTGAGGAAATAATAAAAGATGCAATAGATATAAAAGCAGGCGTTGTATGGCTCCAGCCTGGCTCGGAAAATATGGAAGTTATTGAAAAATATAAGGATAAAATAAACATAATCTACAATAGTTGCTTGGGTGTTATAAGTAAAATGATATAATCGATTTGGGAAATATTAATGCAATGCTTATTTTCAATGCTATCTCGAGACATGACAGTAAAGTTTAAATGATGATGTCTTTATAATCTTCAATAGCGGGGTGGGGTAGTCAGGAAAACCCGTCGGGCTCATAGAGCCCTTTGGAAAAGGACTTCACCCCAAAGGGCTAGGGAAACCCGAAGATCCGTGGTTCAAATCCACGCCCCGCTACTATTTTCTATTAAATTACAAAAACGTCCACAACATCTTTTGAGACATTTCCATATTCATTATATGCAAAAACTTCTATGGTATGGAGGCCAGGAGAAGATTCTAGATGCCATTGATAAGGCGATTCTTCATCATTATATTTTAACTCTCCATCCAGATAGAGTTCCACCCTAGTTGTATTCTCTGCTTTTACTTTTACGATCAATGGTCCTATTATGCGCGGAGCTCCTTCCTGGATGAAAGGTATACGACGAAGCAAAGTGGGAAATTCCCTTCCAAAAATATATGTGTGATATATTTCAGGTTGCTCTATCTCAATCTTAGGAACATCTGGCTCAAGATTCCCATAAACTCCCTCTATGTACATTACGCCTGTATCCTCTCCATACCACTCTGCAATTTTTAAGGCATCGTAATCAATACGGAGCCATCCATTCTCGCCCCATTCAGTTCCCCAGCTATTTTTTATAATCCAGCAATGTTGTTCGTCATCATAGCCAACAATTGCCATTACATGCCCGCCAGCCAGCCTGCCCCATCTATGGCGGTATATGCCGCCTCGGTAATAATAAAAATCGCGCCAGAAATACATGCACACAATAAGTGGACCGTGTTCTATTAGTGTTCTTTTCATTGCCTCTGGGGTATGTTCAACCCATCCCCATTCTGTTATTTTTACAGTCCTGTTTTCCCATCCAGGGAGGCTTTCAAAGGAAAAATCATAGGGGCGATGTGGGTCTGGAAAACATCCTTCATCTGGTACTCCATGTTCGATTAGATAATTTGCCGCATCTATTATATTTACATATCCAGCTTTAATGCTTCCTCCTGGGTAGAAAAAGAGATGAGCTTCCGACAAATCTGGATTGTATATTTTGCCGAGCTTATATTGCATCTTTGTTTCCAGAGCAGCTACCAAAGCATAAGCCTCGCATGTTGGAGCAGGGGCTTGATTTTTTATCGGCGTTGTATAGTCGACGCCATTAACATCCCGCCATGAAAAATACGGTGGTAAATAAGAATGGCTATTTTCTGCTTCAATAAATGCTGGATAAATGGCAAGCAAAAGGAAAGCAATGCATATGGCAACAACACCTTTCATTGCAAAGATATTAAAAGTTTGTTAAATACTTTGTTGATACTCATATAAACCATGCACCGACTGTATCCCTTGCCTCTCTTCCTTTTGTATCATGTGCCACCACTTCTATCACATGCCATCCTGTTATCATTTCTATTTTTGTTTCAAACTCATTGGCATAAACAATCTCTTTTAACTCGCCATCTATGTAGAATTCAAGTTTTGAAATAGCATTTATTCCATATGAGATAGCATGGATGCTTATATCACCAAAAACCATTGTGATACCAAATGGAAGAGGGAAAATCTTTCTGTCCATGATGTAAATACCTCCCCTCGGCTTATCTATATAGGCCGTTAAATTGACCATGTGCATCAGAGGATACCTATCAAAATTAAACCATCCCCTTATCTTATAAGGTAAATCTCCTATTCCATCTCTGTTTATATCAAAGCCCCTATAATCACTCCAGTAATTTCCCTCCCTCCCATCATCCCATCTATTCCTGTAAAAATCATATGCTTTGTGCCAGTTTTCAATGAAAAGATTGTGGTGAATTTTGTTTTTTTCACCCCATGAAATTATGCTGTAATTATTATTTCGGAATATGTTCCACATAATTTCGTTGGATGTACACCATATAAGATCCATTGCGTATTCATTTTCTTCAAATACGTTACCTTTAAAGAGATTTGTATCTCCCCAGAGACTCTGTACCCCTTCGACATTTCCATATAATGTGTTATTTATTATCCAGTTCCAGTATCCATTTATAAGCAAACCCAATCCACTATTTCTTATAGTATTATTCAAAATTTTATTCCATCTTCCTTCGAAACCAATCGCAATGGCATTTTCACTTCTCTCTATATAGTTATTTGTAATGAGGCTTTTACTTGCATATGCTACCACGATAGAATAGAGAGTACTATCGAAAGTATTGTTTATGACAGAGCAGTTGTTTCCATCCAGGAATGAGAAACCCCACTCATTTTTTAAGAAATGATTATTCAGCACTGAAAGGTTATGCGAATGAAATGTGTTTATACCATTTTCATTACAATAGATTAGGTTTTCATAGAATGTGCACGATGATGATTTACTAACTAAAATTGCATGCAAATTGCCCGCTATTCTGTTATTTAAAATGCCACACCCCGAGCATCTATACATTATTATTCCAGCGCTACAGTTATTCAGAGTGGCATTTTTTATGCTAACATTTTTACACCCAATGAGAATTACTTGTCCAGCATCTTCTGAAGAAATAGATATATTTTCTTGCTCCACCAAGAAATAAAGCTTTCGACCATTTACTGTATTGTTTGATATATCGTTGTATGCTGAAAAAGTGAATAAACCGCAGTTTAACATTTTATTATCAATTACTCTATTGTTTACCCCATATAGGGATATCCCTATCTCATTGTTAGATAAATAATTTCTTACTATGTCATTACCGTCGCCTTCAATATCTATTGCATATACATTGTTACTGCAATTATTCTCTTGGATTAAATTACCATATGATGCCTGCAAAAGAACTCCATAAAAATTGCCATAGCATATATTATTATATATTCTGCAATTCCAGCATTCTAAAAGAGAGATACCCACAGAACATTTCTCCAGCAGTAGATTGTGAACAGTAACATTTTTGCAGTTAACGAGTATTATCTGGCCTACATCGTATGGCACATCTATATCTTTCTCATTTACAAGATAACAAAGAGGCTTCCTATTAACTGTGTTGTTCATGATTATATGAGAATCGCAAAAATTCCCCGTGATAATTACCCCACATCCTTCCAGCACGTTATCTATTAGGTAGCAACTGTACGAATCAGAGACTTCGATGCCAACATATTCATTCTGATTGAAAAAGGATTTTTTTATGGTTGTATAGTTTGAAAGAGTAACACATACTCCACTTTTACACTTTTCGAATATATTCTCATCAACTGTAATGTTTTCACATCTTTCTATAAATATTGAGATTGAAGAAAAAAAGAAGAAATTGTGTGAAATAACAGAGTTGTTTGATTGCTCGATGAAAATTGCTATATCTGTATCATCAAATTTACATCCATGTATTTCAAAAGATGTTGCTGTTTTAAACCATATACCTTCTTCAATATCAGAAAATATGCAGTTTGATATGATGCATTCTTTTGTGCCAGCAGCGTATACACCAAGCCCGTATCTATTTTTCAGAGTGAAGTCCTGTATTTGCACTCCATCGGCCTCAATTCTGACAAGGAAATAGGTAGCTGATGCTGTGCCATCTATTATACATGTCGATACATTTTCCCCAATAAGTTTTATCGATTTATCTATGGTGATATTCTCATAATAAGTTCCGCTGTAGACGAATATTGTATATCCATCTTCTGCATCATCTATGGCATCTTGGATACGTGTATAATTGTCTGGCCCATTCCCCCCTACATAAAGGGTTTTCTGCTGTATGGTGATGCAAATCCTTTTTTTATTCTTGATAGAAATTTCACTTATCTTTTCCACAGATAACCTGTAATCCTGTGCTATGTAATTTTTTGGCAAAGCAGAAATTCTCCCGTTTTTTATAAACCCTCTTAAGTCTTCCTTACCAAAAAATGAAGCCAATTTAGAAAAATTTTCGTTTGTTTCATCCAATCTCTTTATTCCATAAATATTTTTATGTAGAATGAATGCTGGATAACTGGGTAACAGAATAAACATCACAAAAATTGCCAAAAATTTTCTGGCATTCATATTTAAAATTCAAGTAAGCGTTTTTAAAACTTATGATGCTCTTTATTTCTGCTGTGACAAAACTTTTAAAACTGTCTGCTTTTTGTTGCATGGAAAAGACATTGCTTGTACTACTGGCAACTTCTTTTATTGCTGTTCCAACAGGTAGCATACTGGCGCATGAAAAAAATTTTATGGAAAAAAATATTGGGAAAGTGGCACAGGATTTCGATCCTTTAGTTGATATTGCTGTTACAGTAGAAATAAAGGCTATACACTCTTTGGAAATGCCATATCTGGGAAGAACATATGATGAGATAGATAAGCATAGCGACCCAGATTTCTATGTTAAAGTTTTTATAAATGGGGAAGAATTCAAAAGTCCTGTATGGAGAAATCAAAAATATGTTTATGAACCAAATTGGAGCGCAACTCTTGATGTTCCGGATGATGTTGAATTTGTTAATATAACCATACAGCTATGGGATGATGAGCCTGTTATAGATAAATTATGCGACATAGATAACAATATAGACGATTATCCCAAAAGCTATGATTTAGATTTGGTATATAGCATAAAAACTGGGCATTGGTTTGGGGACGATTATATACACAATGAGGATTTTTGGGGTTATCCGGATTTGAGCGGATATGGAAGAGCAAACGGATGTGATGACAACAGCATATACCAGGATGATAGAGATTGCGAAATTTGGTTCGATATATACCAGAATGATTATGATGGCGATGGCATTCCATACTGGACAGAGGTAAATGTATATGGCACGGATCCAATGAGAGATAATAGAGGAGAAGACTTTGATGGCGACGGCGTTCCAATAGAATGGGAATGGAAATGGGGACATTACTTCTTTAAACACTGGTGGAATGATGAAGTTGAGGACATATGGTTTTATGATCCTTTTACATGGGAGGACCATGCCAACATGGACCCAGATGGTGATAGTTTGGATAATGTGGAAGAATTTCTCACATCACAGTGGGGCTCAGACCCATTCAGAAAAGACATATTTATAGAAGTCGATCAGATGGCTGAAGGGCCAAATGGCGAGCCAGCAAGTATGCTGCCAGAAGGAGCAAAGGAATTGCTACGAACTGTATACGATAAACACAACATAGTTTATCATCTTGATGACGGATGCATGGGAGGCGGGGAAATAATACCTTTTGTGACTGAAATAAGCGGAAGAAAGCTGAGAGAGGATTATTACAATAAGTACTTCCTTCATTATGGCGAAAATGCGTGGCGACAGGGTATATTCCATTACGCTCTAATTGTGTATGACGCTGGCTTCAATGGATATGCAATAAGGAGAGATGAATTTCAAATATCTTCAAAATATGTGGAGGAGAAATGCAGGCAGCTATTTTTTGTTGACAGAAGCATAGTATATGCAAGTGTTTTTATGCATGAGACAGGACATAGCTTGGATATCAGCAATCCAGGAGTGGATAATCCAGATACAATGTATCCATGGAAATTTGATTACTGGAAATACCGCCCCTACAAAAGCTGTATGAACTATGGCTATACATATATTTTAGTTGATTATTCAGATGGAAGCCATGGCAAAAATGATTTCGATGACTGGCATGATTTAGATTTAACTTTCTTTGAATATGAATAAGAATTACAGTGACCAGCATTAAAACAGTCAGCAATAGGGAAAAAGTTATCATTAATTAACTTATGTGAAATAAATAAAAACTAGTTCTTTATATCATATTATGAAAAAAATCTGGCTGTTCTGCATAGCTCTCTTCATGGTAACAACTCCATTTTATAATGCAACATTTTTTGAGCAGAATGTTTCGCATAAATCCTTTTTAGGCATTGGTGATGATGTAGATCCTCTTGTAGACCTTTCCATAGATGTTGTCATCAAGCGAGTGAGAACAATAGATATAGACATTAATCAACCGCCATCAATTGTTGTAAAAGTAATAGTTAATGAAGAAAACTGGCAAAGCGAGACATTTCAAGGATTTGATATAATGAATTTGGGAACAGCTCATTTTGATATTCCTGATGACGAGGAAAAAGTGATTGTAACCATCGATGTAATGAAGAATGGAGTGCAGGCAGATGTTAGCAGCAATGGAAACAGCTTGCAAATTATATATGATGTTTTAACTGGTGCATGGAACGGAGATGACTGGCTTGGCGATGAAAGCGGCTATGGCCATGCAGGCGGACATGAGGATGGCGTTGTAAATGAAAGTGATTGTGAAATTTGGTTCGATATAGTTCAGAATGATTATGATGGAGATGGTTTAACTTACTGGGAAGAAGTAAATGTATATGGCACAGATCCAACGAAAAGTGACCTTGGCAAAGATTATGATAATGATGGTGTGCCTATTGAATGGGAGGATAAATGGGGGTATGACCCATTTAAAGCAGAGGATCATTCAAAGCTAGATCCAGATAAGGACGGTTTGCAGAATGTTGAAGAATGGCAGATGCAGGAATGGTTTGCAGATCCATTCAGGCAGGACATCTATATAGAGAATGATTACATGGAGGAGCATAATGGTATAAAACCGATGATGCCTGAAGAATCGCTGCAACTACAATATTCTGCTTTTACGAAACATAATATAATGTTGTTGGTAGACAATGGCTTAATGGGAGGCAGCGAAGAAATTCCTTATGAAGAATTGGATTGGGATAAACTGAATGAAATATATAACGACTATTTTCTGCATAATGATGAGAATAACCCCAGGAAAGGTATATTCCATTATGCTATAATTATTCACGATTTCAAAGATTTCGGGAGAGGAGTGGCAGGATTTAATTTTAAGAGAGATGCTTTTGCCGTGTGCAGTGCCTATATCCAAAAATGGAGGCCGTGGGAAAATGCAATGAAAATAGCTCATGGAGGGGCTTATATGCATGAGCTGGGACATCAATTAGGGCTGCCACATTTGAGAGTATTCCCCTGGCAACTTCTTTACTGGCTTTCATGGAACTACAAAAGCTGTATGAATTACAGATATACATTCAAAATAGTTGATTATTCAGATGGAAGCCATGGCTTCATGGATAGAAACGAATGGGATAATTTAGATTTGTCCAGATTTGAAAGATAATGCAAGAATAGATTTCCAAAAAAGAATATAATGCAATAAAAATAAAAACAAAAATTGAAAATAACTTTATATAATAATGAAGAATTTATATTTAGGGAGGCAAAAATATGAAAATAAAAAGATTATTGGTATTTTTGGCAGTATTAGTGTTTGTAAGCAATCTTTTCTCTAGCATGACGAGAGGAAATGATGAAAGTTTTGTTGGAGAAGGTGCTACGTATACATGCATATGCATTGTTAATATAACATCTCCTGAAGATGAAAGCGTGGTTACAAAGCCAGAAATAACTGTTTCTGGGTATGCAAGTGAAGAATGTGGGATAGTGTATCTTAGTTATCTTCATAAATGGGAAAATGGCAGTTACAGAGAATCATGGAATATTGAAACTCCTGCCCCAACTTACGAATTTGAATTTCCAATTACACTACGTGAAGGATGGAACAGTATAAATGTAAGTGCTATGGGGGCTTGTGGAGTAACAGGCTTTGATGAAATAATAGTATTTTATACTCCCGATACAGAGCCACCTAATATTTATATTGAATACCCTGTGAATGGAAGTGTAGTAACGGATACAATTATAAATATTATAGGAAGTGCAAGCGATAACACTGGCATCTCTTCATGGGGCTACATACATATATGGAATGGAGAAAGAACTTCTCAAGTTTTTCCGCTTGAAATTTCACAGCAAAAAATCCAAATTGAGGCAAGCCTAGAGCTAAAAGAAGGGCAGAATATCATAAAAATTTTTGTTGTTGATGAGGCAGGAAATAACGATTCTGAAAGCATAGAAATTACGGTAGCTCCTGAAGAAGGATTGCTAATTGAATCTGTCTTCCAGCCTGTGCAGGTTGTGTATCAATCAGATCCTCTATATGGTAATGATTTAACAGGAGGACCATGTACATGGGAAGCAAAACTTGGAATGGTTGCAGGGAAAAATACTTACTTATTTGGATACCCATATAATGAAAGAAATGAAATCAAAATAAAGGTGCATAATAATTATAACACTTCCAAAACATTCAGCTTTGTTATCAAAATATATCCAGATGATAAGGAAATATGGCGATCGAACCCTGTTACTGTTCCAGCCAAAACAAAAGTGACATTCAAATATCCTGCTCCTTTGCCAACCCAGCCATTCCAATGGGAGAGATGGGGAAGCAATCCAAAAATTAAGGAGGGAAGCATTGTATTATTTCTTGATCCAGATCCAACCAAGCCTCCTGCTGATTATCATTGCGAGAAAGTTACAGTTAAAGTAAAGATATATTATACGCATGATTTAAAGGTTTTATTTGTTCCATTTACCTTCACCAATGGTCCAGATTTTCCAGATGATTTGAAAATTCCAGCAACTGGCTCAACTGCCTTTGACAGATGGAGATGGGATGATTTGGAGCCGTGGTGGCTTGCAGTTTACCCTGTAAGAGAAGAAGGACTTTCTACAGCTCGCTCTTGGCTCGGAAATCTTAAAAAGAGTGTGGTGGTAGATGGAATTAATGTTGATAGCTTGACTACATATAAAGGGCTTACTGCAAAGCAGAGATATAAAGTGAGACTGCAATTATACAGGGCTATGGTTGCCGCTTCATGGATGACTTTGTATGACAGAATAGTTTTTCTAGTACATCCAGATATTCTAGAAGGAGCAAATGGAATGGCAATTATATCGCAGGCAAATGGAAATTCCAAACAGGGAGTGATAGTGAATTGGAGCCAACGCTCTAAAACTGCCGTTCATGAAGTTAGCCATACTTATGGCTTGGATGAATCCTATACAGCCGGCACGCCATATAAGGCGGTGGGCTACTGGGTTAATAGAAAAATAGATGTGCTTAATTCAGAAAACAACAAAGATTTGATGTGGCGCACATATCCAATATGGGGAGCAACACAAAAATCATGGATTAAAAAGCCGAATTTTAAGATGTTGTTGCAGAGATTTAATCAGCAGAGAGATCCAGAAGTAGTTGGTATAGTTGGTATGATAGATAAAAACGATAGCATAACACTTTATCCATGGTATAAGATAGATGGCTATGTAGATATGGAATGGGGAGGATATGGAGATTATATTATCAAAGCATATGATGAAAATGGCAGTCTTATAAATGAAACAGGCTTTAATATTACTTTCATACTTAATATAGGAGATACTGGGGGAATAAAAGTAAATGAAACTATATTTTCTTTCCGCTTGGAATGGTTAGATGGCATAGCAAAAATAGAAATAGTAAATGCAACATCTGGAAAAATTCTGGCAGTGAGAAATGTAAGCGAAAATGCTCCTCAAGTCACTATAACATCTCCATTAAATGAAAGTGTGAAGAAAGGCTTATACACCATAAAATGGGATGCATTTGATGCAGATGGGGATGAAATGTGGTTCAATTTGTTGATAAGCGAGAATGGCGAGGAATGGTTCCCACTTGCAATAGAAATACAAAACACATCATTTACTGCCGACTTTTCTATGCTAAATGGAACTTACAAAATAAAGGTGGTTGCAACAGATGGAATAAATACTGGAAGCGATATTTCACAATTTTTCATTGAAATGCAAAAGGAGAAAGAGAAAAAAGGAATTCCAGGGTTTGATATAATCTTGTTAATTGGTGCTATATGCACGATAGTAGCAATTTCAGCAAAAAGAAAAAAGAAATAGAGATAAAGGATTTTCTCTCTTTATTCCACCTTTTCTATTCTTCCTTTTCTCCCTGTTGATATTTGAAGCTGGTTATTCCATTCTTTTACCCATCCATCTATTATTTTAATTGTTTCATTTATATCAACTAATTCTATTTCATCGTTCCACAAAGTAATCTGCACTGTATCTCCATTTTCATCCTGGCCAACCAAATCACAAACTCTAGCACTTCCTCCAAATCTTTTCATAACTTTTCTTGTCTCCTTCTTTTCAATTATTTTCAAAATAATTTCATCTACATTACTATTCGGTCTTAATTCAGATACTTTCATTTTATCCAGAAGAAATGTTGATTATGTATTTAAAAGCAACGCAAAAGAGTTTAAATGAAAAGAGATGGATGGCTTTATTGGCTTAACAGATGTTTTTAAGTTGCCTTTAGATATAAATATCTGCTTCTATTATGCCATTATGACAGTTGGTGTGGTTACAGGAGGAAATAGGGGAATAGGAAAAGCTATCGCATTAATGCTTGCCAAAAATGGTTATGATGTTGTTTTTACTTACAGAAGTGGAGAGAAAGAAGCAATGGAAACAGCAGAACAGCTTAGCCAGAACGGAAATGCAGAATTTCATAAAATGGATGTTACAAACTGGGAAGAGGTCAAGAAAACATTCGATAATATAGGGAATAAATATGGTGGTATAGATGTTCTTGTAAACAATGCAGGCATTGTAGGCAAATATACATCGCTTGATACAATAACTATAGAAGACTGGCAGAAAGTAATAGAAGTGAATCTGACCGGTGTATTTTATTGTTGTAAAGCCGCCCTCCCATATTTAATTAAAGCAAAAGGATGCATCATTAACATGAGTTCGATAGCTGGCAAAGAAGGCGGCAGCATAGGCGCCCACTATGCAGCTAGTAAGGCAGGTGTGATAGGCATAACCTTTTCTTTAGCTAAAGAACTGGCTAAATATGGCATAAGAGTCAATGCCATTGCGCCAGGTCCTGTTGATACAGGACTTTTAAGCGAAGAAATTAAAGAAAAATTGAAAGAGTTCTCTCCACTTAAAAGGATAGCAAAGCCAGAAGAAATAGCCCATGCAGTGAAATTTTTAATCGAAAATGAATATGTTACGGGAGAGGTAGTGGATGTAAATGGCGGAAGATACATGGACTAATCATTTCAGCAAATCAAGATTTTTCTCCAGTCTCCTTAGCTTTTTTTCCATTTTTTCCATCATTTTATTTGCTATTTCTACCAGAATCTTTATGTATTCCTCTCCTCCATAAATATTTCCGTCTATGCCCAATGGTGCATCTATTCTTTCTGTGCCAAGTATTTCAACAACAATTTTCCCATTTACTGTCTTTATTGATGAATATTTAAAACCACTCTGATTCGCTATATTAAGCAATTTTTTGGCATCACCCATTGATATGGTAGAAACATGAAAAATAGGTGATTGCACCAGGAACCAGATTTCTCCTTTCTTTGCTTTTTTAAGTGCTTCCAACACTTCTTCAAAACTTACTTTTCTGTGCCATTTGCCAAGAAATCTGGCTTTTCTTTTTTGGCCGAATGAGGGTATTTCAAGAACTGCTATCCTGCCAGAGCAGCTGCTTGTTGTGAAAAAATCGCCTATTGCATTTATTTTTTTAACTATTGGCAGTGCTTTTTCATCTATCTTTCCTTTTTCAATAGCTTTTTTGAGTGATGAAATCGCTTTACTTCTTGCATTTAAAAAGCGGGAATTGAGCTTTTTTGCCTCCTTACTCAGCTGGAATAAAATATCCTTGAATTCTCCCTTTCTTATTCCTATCGCTCCCATTATTCCCATCAAAATTCCTGCTACAGTATCAGCAATTATGTCCCACATTGTATTTTGCAAACTAACTTGTGCCACTGGCTCTCCGCCAGAAAAGACTTGATCAGAAATAAATTCGGCTATTTCCCACATTGCCCCCATGGCTATGGTAAAAATTGCTATGAAAAAGCCCATCATGACTAAATCCATGTGAATGCGGGGAGAAAAAACATCCAGAATGTATATGACGATTAAAGCAAAGAAAGCTACTATGGCAGATGCAAGAAAATGGGCTATTTTATCATAAAAAGGCAGGGAATAGAGGTGTAGTACACCACCCCATACATGTAAGGAAATGGCAAAGACGAGCAAAAATTCAATGAGCCAGTGGACAGAGAATTTGATATTCCTTTTTATTATGATAGGAGATATTGCCAGTAAAAAACCGAAGAAACATGCAAAAGCCCATAACCAATCCTTCTTCCATACACTCCATACGCCCATTATGAAAAGAATTATTTCAAGCACCCTAGATAGTACAATCCATATTTTCTTTTCCATAAAGATGAATCAGATAGAAAATTTATAATCTTCTAACTTCAAAACTTTCTTAAAGCATTTCTATATTCTTTTTTATGAAAAAGAGGGATTTGCTCGTCATAGTAGCAATAATATTTTTCCTTATCTCACCATCATTAGCATTTTATGTGGTTCCTTCGATGAAGAGACTTCCAGATGATTTAAATGAAGTTATATACTATGATGGAAAACTTGGTATGCTCAATGAAAAAACACTTGAAATGGAGTACAGGGATGTAACAATAATAAGGCACATAAAGGCTTTGAGAGAAGAAAATGGAGTTTTGATTGTAAGGGAGGATATAGAAGTGAGAGATAAATATACAAATGAGGAAATAGAAGATTTCAGAATGACAAAGATATATGGTGTTGACCCATATACTACAGAAAATATAGCAGGATATGGAGACTTGGACAGGCTAGGGCAGTGGCTCTTTCCGATAGGTGTTCAAAAGAAAAATTACGAAGTATGGAACAGCGATCTGGACGATGCCTGCAAAAAAGGTTATATAGAACCAGAAGAGGCTGTTGCTACAGCTCATTTTTTGGGAGAAGAAGTCCGGGCAGGAATAAAAACTTACAAATATTATGGAAGCCAAGAAAACGTTTTTACTGGGTATCTTCCAACACTTCCAGAAGCAAAAATGTATTATGGCGGAGAAATCTTTGCATGGGTTGAACCTCAGACAGGCACAATAATAGATTTGCAGAAACATGTGAGTCAATATGCTGTTTTCCCCGATTTACATAAATTACCAAGTAATCTCAACATAAGTGTGTACTTGATTGGCAACATAAGCATGCTCAATACCACCACTGCACAATATGAAAATTTCAATGTGACTGTGTGTAATCATGTGGAGGTTGAGAATGCTACAGAAAATTATTATTTGGTAAAAAACGAAGTTATAGCTGAAGATGAAAATGGAAATAGAATAGAAGAACTTTGCTCCTCATCTGTAGATGCTGTAAATCCATATACTCTGGAGTATATACAGATGCTAAGCAATAAAAAGGGACTGATGTCTTTTCCAATAGGTGTTCAGAAGAAAAATTATCTCCTCTGGAATCCAGATATAAATAATGTTTCTGTGGCTAAATACAAAGGCGAGGAGGAAATTGTTGGGTTGAAAGTTTACAAGTATGTGGTTGATGTTGATAACTATTATATTGGAAAGGAGAGCATAGAAGGAATGAGCGATAGATTTGTCGAGTTATACTATGATGGAACTACCACCTATTATGTTGAGCCTACTTCTGGCAGTATTGTTTATGTTGAAAAAACCGGCCAAGTAAATGCATCATTTCCTGATTTGCACACAATTCCAGAGAATTTCGCTGGAGAATTGAAAATGGAAGGAGAACTATGGGCGGTTACAGAAGGAAAGAAGAGCATAGAGATGATAAGAAAAATAAACGTTGAGAATGTTTATTGGGAAGAAGGAAATAAAGTTTTACTCTTAAAAGATGAAACAACAGTATATGACAGAAAAACTGGAGAAAAAATAGATATTGCATGCAAAACAGAATACCATGGTGTATATGCCGACACCGCCGAAGAGGCAAAAAATTATGGAGATAGGCAGAGAGAAGGCTTATACACATTTCCTCCAGGAACAGAAAAAAGAAGTTATTTGATGTGGAATCCAGAAATAAATGCTCCTTCCGTGGTATATTTTGTGAGAGAAGAAGATCACAATGGTGTGCATACCTATCTTTTCCAGACAAAGGAGGATAGAGTTGTAAAAGATGATACAATGGGTATGGAGATGACCGTCAGATATATAACAACAACAAATTACTGGGTTGAACCAAATACAGGGATAGTAATTGACATGAAAAAAGAATCCGTCAAGGAAATAAATCCTTTGGAAACATTTCTTGGAATCAGGGGCTTATTCTGGATAGATGTCTATAAATTAACCCTTTACTTCCCTGAAGATACACAGCAAGAAATGGCGGAGCAAGCAAAACAGATGATGGAACTTATTAAACTCTCAAATTCAAAAGTTCCTGCTTTGAAAGTTAATATCAAAAGCAAGGATTTGATTGGCAGCATAGAAAGTGCGAAAATGCAGAAGAAACAGATAGAAAAACTCTCAGGAAATAAAGTGAAAGTGCTTGACTTGACATACTGGACAAGCGAGAAATCAGTAAATCATATGGTGGAAAAGGCGCGAGAAGCATCCTTCCTGCTGATGTTCATGCAGATAATAGTGCCTGCTTTCCTAGTTGTTGTGGGGCTGGCGATGATTGCGATATGGATAAGGAGATGATCATTTAAATTTGGGCCTTTTACTCAGCAAAATAGGCATGGGAAGTTTTCTGAAAGGAAATCCTGCCATTTTCTCGGCTATTATTTCATTTAATTTTTGGATTGTGGTTTCGTTTTCACTGCACTCAAATCTGTATCTCGGCTTAAAAATTCCTTCTCTTTCCTTTTCTCCATACACTATTATTATTGGAACCCATTCCTTTTCGGCCTCTCTTATTTTCTTTGATACGCTGCCATCTCTGTCATCTATGTCAACCCTCGCATTTATCTTGCTGGCCAGTTCAATACATTCTTCTATGTACTCATCACTTACTGGAATAAGTCTTACTTGTGTGGGGGCAAGCCAGAATGGAAATGAGCCTTTTTTACCCTGCCGCATTTTCATTGCTTCCTTCTCAAGCAAAGCGCATACACATCTATCTATTCCTCCAGATATCGAGGCATGAAGTAAATACGGATATTTTCTCTCATTGCTTTCATCAATGTAAGTTATATCAAATGATTTTGGATTTTCAACGTCTATCTGCACAGTTGATAAAGCAAATGCTTTGCCAACAGAATCATTCATATTTATCTCAAATTTCATTACAAAGTAGAAATATCTCTTGTCCCACATTTCTATTAACACGGGCTTTCCCCATGCCTTAACAAGTTCAATGGCAAATTCCTTATTCCTTTCAAAAAATTCTCTCACAAATCTTATTGCAATTTCCCCATCGATTTCAATAATTCTGGCCCATTCCAGGGATAACAAAAATTGTTTTTTGAATTCCTCTAAAGCCTGCTTTTCGTCCCTGCATATTGTATGCATATCTGGCATTGTGAAGGCACGCAACCTTTTTATGCCTGTAACTTCTCCATGCTGCTCCTTGCGGAAGGATTTTGCCAGTTCAAAAAGACGCAAAGGCAAATTTTTGTATGATATAATCATGTCTCTCGCCATCAAATACTGACCAAAGCAGGCAGCAAATCGCAGAAACATCTCTCTTCCCTTATCTGCTTTAACTCTGTATTGTCGGGCTGGAAATTTTTTTATGTATTTACTCAATGCAGGATGACTCACATCATACATTATGGGCGTCTCTACTTCCATTGCACCCAAATCAAGACACATCTTCTCTACTTTCTCCTCCAACAGGCGCTTGATCAAATATCCTTTCGGATACCATCTCATGTTGCCATAGTCTGAGCCTGGTTCATAGTCAACAAGCTCATGCTCTATCATCAATTTAATATGAGCTGGCTCCTCCTCTGCCTTTCTGCTTCCAAAGGCTTCGTATTCATAAAATTTCTTTAGCTCTTCATGGCCAGTAAAATCAAATTTTTCTGCTTCTATTAATTCGCCATCAGGAGTTAAAATATACCATTCTGATTTTACTTCCTCCTTTATTTCCTCCTCCTTTTTGCATTCTATCTGCCTTGACAACTCTGCCAGGGGATGCCCTTTGCAGCTTATTTTAAATGCTTTATACCATCCAAAAGGAGCTCTCTTGACATTATGTTCACTGCTTAACTCTTCTTCTATTGCTTTCAATATTTCAACTGCCTTTTCTGGTGATGCTAAATTACTTGATAGGTGAGCATAGGGGTAAAGCATGATGTTTTTTGTGTTGAGCATGGAGGCAACATTTTTTATTTCCTCTACTGCCTTTTCATGCCATTCATCATCTTCCTCGACAGAAATAAATGCCACCAAAACTTCTTCCATTCTATCTTTTTTGTTTTGAATCTCTTCGGCATTTTCAATTGCCTTTTCCTTTGCCTCATATTCTATAAAATCTGCGTGGATAAAGAGAATCTTCATGAGGATAAAAGAAGCAAAGATATAAAAATTTATATGATGAGAGTAAAAATGAAAATGAAATGAATGACTCCGCTGCTTATTGCATGATATGCATTTTTAAATTTCATTTTTTCATTATGCTACACCCCTATCAAAATCCTCAACAAGTCTCTCAAGCCAGGAGATAAGCCGAGGAATAAAATGAAGAATTTTATTGTGTTTTTTAAATTAATTTTCAAATCATCTATGGCGTATATTATACCAAGAACAACCAATAATTTTAGCAGTGGATAGCCAATGCCGTAAAAATTCTTCATCAGAAAATCTGGCAGTGGATGTTTCTCTCCATATCCTATGCCAAAGTTTAATGGATCTACGACAGCAAAATATGTTGTTATTGCATCTATCATATGCCCGAAAATAAGGAGGGAATTTAATTTGTCACTTAATAACTCAAATTTATAATATCTTGCTGCAGCATAAATGGCGGCGGTAATAACAAAAGCAATAGCAGGGGCAACCAATATGCGAAAATCAAAGTGTGCATTTTTAACGGCGTAATAAATCAGCATGGATGATGATGCAGCAAGTACGAGAAAGCCGAAAGAGAAGAGAGAGGCGATGAAATCTTTTTTCTTGAATTTTGAATAGATGGCAAAAGAAAAAATGGAGAGCAGAGCAAATAAAACTGGATGCAAATTATATCTGCAATACTTTGTAAAAATGAAAATATAGATGAAAACATAGATTATGTTTTTCAGCACAAGGCTATATGCAAATGTTCTGTTATCTTTAAAGCGAATGCCATAGAACACAGAAATAAAAAATAGAATGCCAATCTGAACGTAAATTACTGGGGATATAAATAGAAATGATAATGGCTTATCAAATACTCCTGCATCTTCTAAAACCCTTGCAACTGAGCCATATAAAATGAAAGGCAATGCCGCCAGAATAAATTTCAGATTAACCTTTATATTGTATCTCTCAAAGAAAAGATAAAGGATGTAAATGAATGCTACTAAGAAAATGCCATATACTATTTCTGATACAATGGAATATCCCTCATATGCTGTTACACCATGATATTCTACTGGTTTTCCTGTTGCATCTGCTATTACAGGCCCAACAAAATATTTCCATATGAATCTGTCATACACTATATTGGGAAATAAAATTAATGATGCAATGAAGGCGATGGCTACTATTAAAGCAACATATTTCCATTTCATTAAAAGGCAATAATATGAAACATTTAAATTTTGCAATTTAATTGGCATAGATGGATGTTGAAGAATTATTAAAGAAAGTAAAGGAAGGCAGCATGAGTGTTGAAGAAGCCATAAAATTATTGCAGCACCTTCCTTTTAAAGATATAGGATTTGCCAAAATTGATTTTCACCGCCGCTTAAGGCGAGGGATTCCAGAGGCAATATATGCTCCTGGAAAAACAAAAGAGCAGATTAAAAAGATTGTTACGGAAATGCTGAACAAGGAAAAAATTTTTATTACAAGGGCAAGCAAGGAAATTTACAATGAGCTTAAGGACATAAAAAATTGCAGATATTACAAGGATTGCCAGCTGATTGTAATAGGAAAAAAAGAAAAGAAAAGAAAAAACGGATATATTCTGGTAGCATCAGCAGGAAGCAGTGACATAAGCATAGCGGAGGAAGCGGCAATAACCGCTGAAGAACTAGGAAACGAAGTTAAAAAAATATATGATGTTGGAGCTGCGGGCATACACAGGCTTATGAGCCACATGGATGAAATAGGAAATGCAAGCGTTGTTATAGCTGTTGCGGGAATGGATGGTATATTGCCAACTTTAATATCCAACTTTACTTCTGCTCCCATTATAGCCGTGCCTACAAGCGTTGGATATGGAACCGGAATGAATGGCTTAGCAGCCTTAATGGCAATGCTGAATAGCTGCTCGCCAGGCATAGTTGTTGTTAATATTGACAATGGATTTGGTGCTGGTATAGCAGCGCATTTGATAATGGAAAAGATAAATGAAAATAAAAGATGCAACTGCACAAACTAACCTTACATATTATTATATTCCATTTTATTTATTATGTAGATGATTGCATATGTTGATATAATCTCTGGCATAAGCGGAGATATGTTTCTTGCGGCCCTAATTGATGTGGGCTTTTCTTTAAATAAATTGAAAAAAGAATTAAGTAAGCTTGAAATCGAATTTGAAATAGAGGCAAAAAAAGAAAAAGACGTGATAGAAGGCACATCTCTTTATATCCACTCAGAAGATAAAAAAGAAAGAGGCCTTAAAGAAATTTTGAAAATAATTGATGAAAGCAGCATCGATGAGGAAGTTAAGCAAAAAGCAAAAGAAATTTTCAGAAAACTGGCAAAGATAGAGGCAAAAATTCATGGAATAGGCGTTGATAAAGTGCATTTTCATGAATTGGGAGCAGTGGATACAATCATTGATATAGTTGGCTCATTGATTGCAATGAAAGGCTTGGGAATAAAAAAGCTATACTCTTCTCCTGTTTTACTTGGAAAGGGAAAAGTAAAATGTAGGCATGGCATATTGCCTGTGCCTGCTCCTGCCACTTTAGAATTGCTGAAGGGAAAGCCAGTTATTTTTTCTTCCATTCCGGCTGAGCTAACAACGCCTACAGGAGCTGCTTTGCTGAGCATGGCCGAATTTTCTCATCCGGAGATGGAAGTGGCAAGGATAGGCTATGGAATGGGGAAGAAAAAGCTAGATTTTCCAAATGTTTTGAGGATAGTAATTGGCAGAGAAATTGATAAAAGTGGCATATACGTCATTGAGACAAACATAGACGACATGAATCCAGAAATTTTTCCATATGTTATAGATAAGCTTCTGGAGGCAGGGGTTTTGGATGCTTTTGTTATGCCTGTTGTGATGAAAAAAGGAAGAACAGGCTTTCTTTTGAAAGTACTGGCAACGCATGAAAAAATGGAAGAAGTAAAGAAAATTTTATTTGAGGAGACAACAACATTTGGCATGAGATTCTGGAAGGTAAGTAGAGATAAGCTTGAAAGAAAAGTTGTGACAGTGAAGACAAAATATGGAGAAGTTAGGGTAAAAATTGGTTATTATAATGGAAAAGTTGCAAATATCTCGCCAGAATATGAGGATTGCAGAAGAATTGCTATGGGAAAAGGAGTGGCGATAAAAGAAGTTTATGAAGAGGCAAGAAAAAAAGCATCATCACTTATTTAAACTTCTTTTGTTGTAGTAAATGTGTTGCATACAAAGATAAAGCAGGTAATGCAGCAACTTGGCATCGATGAGCTTACTTTACCCCAGATTAAGGCAATTCCAGAAATACTGAAAGGTAAAAATTGCTTAGTTATCGCTCCAACAGGCCTAGGAAAAACAGAAGCTGCCTTGCTGCCAATCTTTCACATGTTTCTGGATAGAAAAGAAAAATATGATATGAAAGGCATCAGCATCATCTATATTACCCCGCTGAGGGCTTTAAATCGTGATATGTTGCGTCGCACCTTTTACTGGGGAAAAGAACTGGGAATAAAAATTGCTGTTCGTCATGGTGATACGCCTGAAAAAGAGAGAAGGAGGCAGGCGATAAAGCCGCCAGATATGCTAATTACAACCCCAGAAACGCTGCAAATCTTATTCACAGGAAAAAGGTTGAGGCAATCATTGAAAAATGTAAAATGGGTTGTTGTGGATGAAGTTCATGAGCTGGCAGAGGATGAAAGAGGCGCCCAGCTTGCCGTTGCATTGGAAAGGCTTTATGAGCTGGCTGGAGATTTTCAAAGAATAGGGTTATCAGCCACAGTTGGAAATCCGGAAGAGATAGCAAGATTTTTGGGCGGACAGAGAGAAGTGGAAATAATAAATGCAATGGAAGAAAAGAAAATGGAAATAGAGGTTGAAAATCCAGAAATAAAAAAAGAAGATTATGAGCTGGCTGAAAAGCTGGAGCTTGACGCAAAATCAGCTGCATTGCTCAGGAGAATAAAAGAAATCATCGATGAACATGAAGCAACCCTATTCTTTGTAAATACGAGAGATACTGCCGAAATTCTAGCAGCTAGGCTAAGGGAAATAAAGGCAGATATAGAAGTACATCATGGCTCTTTATCAAAGGAAGCAAGAATAGAGGCAGAGGAGAAATTTAAGAATGGTAAAATAAAAGCTTTAATATGCACCTCCTCACTCGAATTAGGAATAGATATAGGACATGCAGATTTTGTTCTGCAGTATAACTCGCCCCGCCAGGTTACAAGGCTTGTTCAGAGGGTTGGGAGAAGTGGGCATAAAGTGGGCAGAATTTCTAAAGGAAAAATTCTTGCAATAAATGCTGAAGAATATGCTGAAGCTCTTGTAATAGCAAAGAAGGCATTAAAGCATGAAATAGAAAGGATAAAGATAAGGAAAAATCCTCTCGCAGTTTTGGCAAATCAAATTATATCAATGGCAGTAGAATATGGAAGCATAGATGCAGAAAAAATTTATGAAATAGTCAGGAGAGCATATCCTTTCAATGAATTAAAAAGAGAAAAATTTTATGAAGTTCTGGAACAGCTGCACAAACAAGGCACAATATGGTTGAATAATGGAAAGGTAGAGAGAAAGAGAAAATCCACCTTTTATTTCATAGACAACATTTCAATGATTCCAGATGAAAAGAGTTACGAAGTCATAGATATATCTTCTAACAAAAAAATTGGAAAATTGGACGAAAGTTTTGTAAGCAGTTATTGTGAAGTCGGCGCCAGATTTATAATGAAAGGGAGAGCATGGGAAGTGGTAAAGAAAGATGAGGCAATATATGTTTCCCCGGCATCAAAAACATATATTGTGCCAGATTGGGTAGGAGAGGAAATTCCTGTGCCATTTGAGGTGGCGAGAGAAGTAGGAAAGTTTCGCAGAATGGTGGCAGAGGGAAAAATAAAGGATGCAACAATTAAAGAAGAAATAGATGAGCAGCTTGGCAAGAAATTTAAACTGCCATGTGATAAATTAATTACAATTGAATATGGAAGAAATGCTATTTACATAAACACTCATTTTGGAACTAAGGTAAATGAAACTTTAAGCAAATTGATTGCTTCTTTACTTGCTCAGAGAATAGGGGAAAGTGTGGCCATGGGAAGCGATGCCTACAGAATATATTTTAAGGTTCCTTCTTCTGTTGGTGCGGAATTGGTGAAAGATATTTTACTCAGTATAGAGCCAAAGACGGTTGAGCCACTGCTTCGCATTATTCTAAAAAAATCTTCCTTGATAAAATGGGAAGTAGTGAAAGTTGCGAGAAAATTTGGTATACTGGAAAAAGATGCCGATTATGACAGATTTTCTGTTGAAAGATTGATGGAAGTTTTTAATAATACGCCATTTATGGAGGAAGTTATTGAAAAAGCAATATGGGAGAGAATGGACATTGAAAATACAGTCAAAGCATTAAAAATGATAAGAAATGGAGAGATAAAAGTTGAGATACAGCCACTCTCGCCAATATCATTTGAAGGAGAGAAAGCAAGGCAGGAATTTTTGAAGCCTTTCGGCATTGATTTAGCAACATTGGAAGCATTGAAAAGAAGATTGGAGGAAACAAGAATAAAAATAATCTGTATGAACTGCAACAATAGCATGGAAACCCGTGTTTATAGAGCTCCTGTTAAATGTCCCAAATGCTCCTCATCGATGCTTGCAATCGTTAAGAAGGATATGAATAGGGATAAAAAGTGGATGATGAAAAATGCCTCGTTGGTGGCAGCATATGGAAAAAAGGCAATACTTGTTTTAGCTGGTTATGGCATTGGACCAGATACAGCCTCTCGCATTTTAGCTATGCAGAAGGAAGATAAAGAATTACTGAAAGAAATTTTGAAGGCAGAGATAACATATGCAAGAACCCGCCAGTTTTGGGATACATAATTCATAAACCTTTTTATCTGCTGTTGCATGCCAAATATACTGAAATCACGGATATGATTTGCAACTCAAATTTTTATGGCAGATTTGTTTTTTCATTATGGATAAACAGGAAATAAGGGAGAGAATATGGAGAGAGATGGAAGAAAAAGGAATAGCTACATTTCCCCCTCCATATGGGAGAATACCAAATTTTGTAAATGCTGATAAAGCAGCTGAAAGACTCGCATTGCTTGAAATCTGGCAGAAAGCTAAAGCGATAAAATGCAATCCAGATAGTCCTCAAAAATTTGTAAGACAGAGAGCTTTGCAGGAAGGAAAAACAATTTACATGGCTGTTCCTCGCTTAAGAAAGGAGAGATGTTTTATTGAATTGAAAGGCAGGATGCTTGCAAATGTAGCAAGTACAATAAAAGGTGCTTTTAGATA
>JAPDJQ010000036.1 GCA_029259015.1 Thermoplasmatota archaeon
AATTACTCCGTCTTCATCATGACTTCCTGCAGCAGTGAAGTAAACAGTTTCTCCTACATCTGGATGATGTGGAGCCCATGTAAATTCTGCTTCTGGAGGCTTATCTCCTAGTGGAGAAGTATTCAAGTTTTTATTGATGGCAGTGGATAAAGATGCACAGATAAGCAGAGATATTAGCAAAACCAGGCTTTTTTTAAATACAACCACTCTTTTCATCCTCCCACCTAATTTTAATAAATGAAAAGGGGTATATAAAACTTTGGTATTTGCAATCAAATTGTTAGCAATATCAATAAATGCTGGTATGTTATTTAAATTATTTTTCGGACACTACTTACCTCATTCATCCATTATGCTTCATTCATTCACATATTTGAATATCCAAGCCTCGTATTCCTCACCCAATGAAGAAATTCCTACCGATGAAGCATGAATTTCATTTTTTCCGTCATTATCCATATCACCGATACAAGTTACAGCGAGTAAGCCATGTGTAGCTGTAATAACATACTCTTCTTCATATTCCTCGCCATTCCATTGCAAAATGTGCACATAATTTGTTCCCACCGCTATCTCTTCCATGTCATCATCATCGACATCTCCAACATCTATTGCTTCTATTGTTCCTTCCTCGCCATCCCAGTAAAAACTCGCTTTTTCAACGTATTTGCTGCCATCGTATTCATAGATTTTGAGCATCGGAGCGTAAAAGGTGACATGAATCTCCGGCTTGCCATCACCATCGCTATCTTTAGAAACGCAGCCAAATGGATATGATTCATTGTGTTTTGCAATAATTTCTGCATCCCAGCTGTTGCCATTCCAGTTTAATACTACAGTAGCGTTAGTATTGCATATTATTTCATTTAAGCCATCTTCATCCACATCCGCAATCCACGGAAAGTAAACCCAGAAATTGCCTAGAGCATCCCATTCTGATTCTTTAACAAATTCATTTCCATTCCATTCAAGCACTATTACTTCTGCTACATTTGAATAGCCGCCAGTAACAACAACTTCGTTTTTTCCGTCATTGTTGCAATCGCCAACAATACAATCTAAAGTTGTTCCCCATCTTTTGCCATCATATACAACATACATTCCCATCTTCTCATAGCCATGTCCATTCCACTTAAAGGCAGAAAAGTGATGACCCCAGGCAACACCTATCTCATTCTTCCCATCGTTATCTATATCAGCTACAGAAAAGCCTGTTGCGGAGCCAAATGGCTCTGGAATTCCCATGAAAGAATAACCAATGCCAAAAACAGGATCTATGATGCGCGCTGCCTCATAATATGTTTTTCTACTTTCATCATATTTCATTATTCGAAGGAAAGGATCTCTTCCCCCTATAAGCAGCTCATTTTTTCCGTCGCCATCGCAATCACCAATAGGTTGCGGCCCTTCATAGCGGGCACTCCACCATGGCAGTCTCCCATAACTTTTCTGCCACTGTATGATGAATGAGTCAACGCTTTCTGCCATTTCGCTTTTTTCAATTATCTTTTCTCTAGGAAAAATTATCGGATTTGTAACAACAGGCAACATAAGAACGACAAGGATAAAAGCCACTATTTTTTCCTTCATATCAACGAATTGTATGTGTTAATAAATTATTTTCCAATGCAAATATTTATTTTTCCTTTGCCTTCTATTCTTATGATTCCTAAAAGCCATCCTCGCTATGAAAGCTTGATGCTTCGTCAGAAAATTGCAGAAGGTGTTGAAAAAGGCATTGTTCATATCACTGGTTTGATAGCTCATGGGAGAGGAGAAGCTTTTGATTATTTAATTGGCGAAAAGAGTCAGCACTTTGCCATTGAAGCGGCGAAAGCAGCAGCTTCTTATATTAAAATTGCAAAACATCCAGTTATATCTGTAAATGGGAATGTTGCTGTTTTAGTTGCAGATGAAATAGTTAAACTTGCTGAAATAGCGGGAACAAAAATAGAAGTAAATTTATTTCACAGAAGCAAGGAGAGAATTAAAAAAATAATTAAATTGCTGGAGGAAAGCGGAGGGAAAAACATACTTGGCTTGGAGGGAGATGCACGCATTCCTGGCTTGGAGCATGATAGAGCAATATGCAGTTATAAAGGTATATATAGTGCCGACGTTGTCCTTGTGCCCCTAGAAGATGGAGATAGATGTGAGGCATTGAAAAAAATGGGAAAAATTGTTTTAACCGTTGATCTGAATCCTCTCTCAAGAACAGCAAGAAATGCAGATGTTACCATCGTCGATAATGTAATTAGAGCCATACCAAATATAAGAAAATTTTATGAGGAAATTAAAAAGCCAGAAGAAGTGATAAAAAGATGGGATAATCATAAAAATTTGCAAAATGCTCTGGATTTCATTTGCGAAAGATTGAAGAAAATTTATAAGGAAGAGTGTTAGCCACTCTGCTTTTCCACTTTGTTTTCCTTTTCTTCTCTATAAACCACTTTCAGCAATACGGGAGTAAGCAAAGAAGAAATTATAACCAGCAGTATTGTAGCAGCCAGCACCTGGTGGGCCAGTGTTTCACTAAATATTCCCATTGCTATCTCTGTTGTTACTACAACCAAAGCCACCTCCATACGAGGCATCATGCCTACACCAACAGCTATAGCATCTCTTGTGTTAAACTTGCATATTTTTGCCCCCATGGAGCAACCAATAATCTTTCCAATTAAAGCCATTGGGATAAATAGTAACACTAACACTCCAATATCTTTCAAAGCATAAAAATCAAAGGATGCTCCAACCCAAACGAAAAAGAGAGGAATGAAAAATATTTCTCCCATCTGCCTGCTGAATTCATTTATCCTTCTTCTTTGAGGTAGATTGCTAAAAACTAAACCAGCAAAAAATGCACCAGTTATTGCAGCCAGTCCCAAACTTTTTGCTAATGCTGAAAATATGAGCGCAAAGGAAATAGCAGAAGTTAAAATAAGGCGAGGAACATGAACTTTAATATCCTTAATTCTGATTATTACAAAAACAGCAATTATGAATAATAGGAAGAATAGGAAAACCTTCATTATTAACAGCAATGGTTCTCCCTGTCCAAGAGTAAAGGAAAGAATTATTATTCCTAACAGGTCATCTAAAACTGCAACTGTTAAAATTAATTCCCCTACTTTTGAATGTAAAGCATGCATCTCCATTAATGTTCTTACTGTAATACCAACACTTGTTGCAACAAATATATTTCCTATTGCAATACTTGTCTTTATATCATATCCCAAGGTATATCCTGCAAAATATCCAAAAATAAAAGCAATGGCAACATCGAACATAGATGTAATTATTCCATTTTTTCCTGCTGTTTTTATTTCTTCTATTCCTATCTCTAACCCTGAAATAAAAAGGAGAAGGATTATGCCAAGTTGAGCAATTCCTTCTGTCTCTGGTGAGAGATATTCTATTCCAAAAAATTTGCCTGCTATGAATGGTCCAATTATAATACCTGCTAAAATCTCTCCTATGACTGCTGGCTGCTTTATTCTTTCTAATGCATAGCCCGCTAATTTTGCCAGGATTAACGCTATACCTATTTCCAGCAACATTATCTCTTGCCTAGCAATATTTGAAGTATATAATGAACTGTAATCTCTCCGACTATTTCGTCCTTTTCAACAACAGGCAATCTTCTAACTCTGGTATTTACCATTCTCGCTAACACTTCTCCAACTTTATCCTCCAGAGAGCATTTTATGAGTTGTTTATGCATTATGTCTTTTGCTTTCTTGGCTGTGCCATAATGTAAAGATATACCATATCTTTTGCCAAAAACATATTTTGGAAGATGATGGGGAGCCAAAAGGCGTAATATATCACTTTCTGTTATAACACCGCATAATTTTTTGCTTCCTTTTTCTTCAACAATCCATACATGGTCTCTGCCAGTTAAAACAGATAAAACTTCTTCAATGCTCGCATCCTTATCCAGAATGGGCATATTCCACAATTGCTTTTCATCAAGTATTTCCTTTATTTTTTTCTCGTGCAATTCTTTCAGTTCCACAATGTGAAATATAAAAGATAAAATAAAGGTTTGGAAAAAACATGAATACAAATTTAAATTCCCTGGTATTTATCCTTTATGAAATTTGATTTGAAATGCAGCATTCAACTGAGCAGGGAAGCAGAAGAGATTGCAGATGAATTGCAGGAATTTGTAAAAAACATAGATGTTGACGCTGATTTAAAATTAAAAATTGAAGGAAATGAGCTGCTAATTCATATATTATCTCATGAAAAAAGAAGTCATCAGATTGTTCTCCAGCTGTATAAACAACTTGCCATATTTTTTGGAAAGCGCAAGATAGGATTAAGGGGTATTCATGTTGATGAATATGAAATTGAATTTGAAGTGGAAAAAAAGCCCTTGAAAGAAATTTCCATACCTTTTGCCGATTTGAAAATAAATGATAAAATCGTTGTAATGAAAATAGCGAATAAGGAAGAGGATTTTTTGAGGGAAGGATACGTGGACAGAATGATCAGGCTTGTTAAGGAAAAAATAGACAAACAGTATTATGAAGGAAAAAAGGAATACTGGCAGCTTTTGTGGCAAAGCGAGGAGAAAGAACATGTATGGGATAAGGATCCTTCAGAAGAAATGCAAAAGAGAGGATGGATTAAGTTGATGAGCAAGGGAAAATGGTTTTATTTTCCTCCAGCTGCCGCTATCATGAGAGCGATGGAGAGAATCGCTCTCGAAGAAATTGTTGCGCCTCTGGGCTTCAAAGAAATTATTCAGCCAATGCATGTTTCCTTTGCCACGTGGATAAAAACAGGACATCTTGAAGGAATGCCAGGAGAAATATATTACATATGTGAGCCAGAAAGCAGGGAAATAGAAGAATGGGAAAAATTTGTTGATTTATTAAAGATAACTAAGCAGGTGGATGAAAAAGAGCTTTTGAAGAACTTAAAACCACCTAAAACTGGGGTGTGCTATGCTCAATGCCCTAACATATATGCTGCGCTAGCTGGAAAAACTATAGCTGAAGAAAGTCTGCCATTACTCATTTTTGACCATTCAACACCTTCTGATAGATACGAAGCTGGAGGAAAACATGGAATAGAAAGAGTTGATGAATTTCATAGGATAGAGATTGTTTATATTGGAACAAAAGAGCAACTCTTGGATATAAGAGAAAAATTAATTGAAAGATATAAATATGTATTCAACAACATACTCGACTTGGAATGGAGAATGGCAAGAGTCACACCTTTTTATCTCCAGCAGGCAGGTATAGCCGGCGGAGAAGAAAATGAAATAAAGGGTACCATTGATTTTGAAGCTTACTTACCATATCGTGGGGATCGGAGCAAGGAATGGCTTGAAATACAGAATATTTCCATTGTAGGGGACAAATACATTAAAGCATTCAATATAAAAGCACAGAAAAGCCAGCTTTGGAGTGGATGCTCAGGGATAGGCTTGGAAAGATGGATGGTTGCATTTCTAGCACAAAAAGGCATGGAGCCAGAAAACTGGCCAGATGGCTTCAAGAAATACCTGAATAAGCTGCCGGAGATACCAAAGTTCCTGTAATTAAAATAAAATTTAACGAAATTAAAATTTATCTTAAAAAAATTGTTTTATTTATATCAGAATATAAGGCTAATGCTCAAGATACAGAATTATAAAGATAAAATAAATCCTTTATTGGGAAATTATATTCCATCTTCAATTTCAACTCCTGCTGAAAAAGCTTTATATGATGTGGACAGTATGTTTGGTTTGCCTGAAAAAGAGGCAAATGAATACAGGTTTAAAGCAATAAAATATGCTTTTAAGCACCATTATGAAAATAATAGATTTTACAGAAACATATGCAAGGAAAAAGGAATTACACCTGATGATATAAAAAGTATTGAAGACTTCAATAAGATTCCTTTGATACCCCATACATTCTTTAAGGATTATCCATATGGTAGAGATTTTGCGGTATGGCTTGCAAATTTAATGAGTATAGAAATTCCGAAAATAGTTATCAAAGGAAAAAATCCATCTTTTGATGATGTTATCGATGCTTTTCAACAAGCAGGTATAACAGTTTGCTATAGCAGTGGAACAACAGGAAAATTTACTTTTATTCCAAGAGATGAAAAAACCTACAAGATGGGACAATATGCAATAGCAAGATGTTCCTTGGAAATGCTTCATCATTGGTATGATCATGATAGCAGTGCATACCTATTATTCCCGAATCCAAAAAAGACCAACATTTATGTTGGTAAGGTAACCAATGTTCTATTTGATTTAGTTAGGGATGTAAGAGTAGCCATCGATAGAAAAATAACTACAGATTTACTGAGAATATCCATGGGAGTCACGTTCAACTTTAAAGAAAAAATGATGAGTAAATTGGTAAAGGCAGCAAACAGGAAAATGAATGAAGAAATGATTAATAACATAATAAACTGGGTTGAAAGGATGGATAGAAAAAGAGAAAGGATTCTCTTTACTGGTGCTCCCTTCATTTTAGACATGGTTATGGACAGGCTTATTGAAGAAGGAAAAACATACGATTTTGGAGAAAGAGGAGGAGTCTTAACTGGAGGGGGATGGAAAACACACGAAGAAAAAAGAATGCCAGTAGAAGGATTTAGAAAGAAAGTTGAGAAAGTATTTGGTATACCTCCAGAAAATTGCTTGGATTTATATGCTATGGTGGAAGCCAATGGATTCATGGTGCATTGCCCAGAAGGACATTATCTACACATTCCGACAACCTATTTCCATCCAATGGTTTTGGATGAGGATGGTGAACAAGTAAGCTATGAAGAAAAAGGAAGATTTGCATTTTTGGATAGTCTAGCTATGAGTTATCCTGGATTTATATTAACCGGAGATGAAGTTAAAATACATGAGCGTTGCCCAATTTGTGAGAGAGAGGGACCAGTTTTAGAGCCGGAGGTAAAAAGGATAAAGGGAGAGGAAATAAGAGGATGTGCAGAGGAAATGAGAAGAATTATACTGGAGGGTTAAAATGATTGGGGAATGGAGAGAAAAAGGATATATAATTCCATGGAAAATGCTTAGAGTTACACTGGGAGCGATGCCCCCATTAGTCAAAATGATTGTAAGGCATCCAGTGTATATAATGAAAAGCAATGCTGCTGCCAAGAAAAATCCAGTGGAATATGATCCTCCTCGTTACGAAATACCAGAATATAAGGAAGGAATGCCATATTGTAAATCAAATGAAAAATATCTCCGCCCTACTCATCTGTGCAATCCACATGCTAAAGAAATCATAGCAATGGCGAACGAGCTTGGAGCATATAAGGAAGATGCATGGACATTTGCAAATAACGTATTTAATTTTGTGAAAAAAAATATAAAACTGGCTTTCGTTGGACTTGATAGAGAAGTGGATACGTTAAAGAGAGGGACAGGAACATGTATTCATCAGCTTTCACTATTTGCAGCCTTATGCAGGGCTGGAGGACTTAAAGCAAGATATAAACTTTACAGCCTTGCTCTGGTTGAGCCTTTATATCAGAATATGATAGAGGTGTCGCCAATAATGAAAGGATGGTATGATGCTCTCGGCGCTTTCATGCTTCACGGGACAGCAGAAGTATATGTAGATGGCAAATGGGTGACAGCAGATCCAACCTTTACGCCAGAGTATGAAGCTGCCATGGGACTGCCTCTTGCAAAGCTGGGTGACGATCCGTTGGGCATATGGAATTACCCTGTGGAGGGTACAACAATGCTTCTTGAAGGACTTCCATATGGTGTAGGAATAGCATGGAACTTCCTAGTTAATTTTCTGGCAAAAGGAGAAAGGATTAAAATAGATAGGAACATGGAAAAAGCAAGGCAGATGGGAAAGAAAATACTTGAAGAAATGGGCGAAGAGGAATATGACAGGAAGGCCAGAGCAAAATATAAGGCAAAGATTCCGAAAATTACGCTCGAAAAATGCCCCAATCTTGTTTTTAAATGAAATTTATTTGCGATGAAATGCTCGGGACACTGGCGAAATGGTTGCGCATTTTGGGGTATGATACAAAATATGTAAAAAATATGAGTGATGAAAAAATAATTGAAATTGCAAGAAGAGAGCAGAGAATTGTTCTTACAAGAGATAAAATGCTTGCAAGAAAGGCAGATAAAGCATTATATATAAATGAAAAAGAACTGGAAAAACAGATAGAAAAAGTTTTTGAAAACTTTAATTTGAAGGTGGAACGTGATAAAATATTATCCAGATGCACAATATGCAATATACCTGTTGTCAAAATAGAAAAGGAAAATGTGAAAGAAAAGGTGCCTGAACATGTGTGGGAAAGCCAGGAAGAATTCTGGATTTGTCCGCAATGTCATAGAATCTACTGGATGGGGAGCCATTGGGATAATATGGCAGACAAAATAAAAAAATTGAAGCGATAGTCACCAGAGTTTTCCTTTATAGTAAGGCGAGAGAGGGCATCCAAGACATTTTCCATTTATATAATATTTACAATCCTGACACTGACACAAGGAACAGGAAGCTTCGTTATTCATTTTTAATGGCATTATGAAATTTGGATAGGAAGAGAGAATCACTTTTATGTCATCTTTTCCAAATCTCTTTTTGGCTATTGATTCCAGACTAGAAAAATCTTCGCTCACAATATAAAGTGTTTTTGCATCTTCTGTTTCAATCATTCCAAGAATATATGGACATATCTCCAAGCTTTCTATTTTTTCGTCTTTGCCCATCTCAATTTTTGCAACATGCAATCCAGCCCTTTTTATGTCAACACCAACATTACAAGCAATCAATCCCTTCTCTTTCAGTCTTTTTATTCTTGCACTTACTGATGGCTGCGATAATTCAACCATTCTAGCAATTTCGTTTTGGGATAACTTTGGATTTTCCTGCATCAAATTAATTATCTTTCTATCAATATCATCCAGCTTAACATCAATCAAGGGAACACCATATAAATAAGATTTTTGCATTTAAAACTTTTATGAATTATAAGAGTATGCCAATAAATAAAAATTTATACCCCTTTCAATTTTAATTCACATGAAAATACTACTCATATTTCCTCGTCTCGAACACGGCGTAACCACATACAGAGACAAAGGTTCACCATTTGCAAAACTTTTTGGAAATCCTTATTTAAGCTTGTCTCAGGTTGCTGCCTGCACGCCGCCGGGCCATGAAATTCGCATCATTGATGAAAACTACGAAAAGATTGATTTTGATGAACCCTGGGATTTAATTGGTATTACCGTCCTCACAATGCTTGCTCCTCGTGCCTATGAAATAGCTGATGAATTCAGGAGGCGTGGAGCAAAGGTTGTATTAGGGGGATATCATCCAACGGCTCTGCCAGAGGAGGCTAAGCAGCATGCAGATGCAGTCGTTATTGGTGAGGCTGAAGAGGTATGGGCAGAAGTTGTGAGAGACGCTGAGAAAGGTAAGCTGAAGCCATTTTATCATGGGAAGCATGCAGATATGTCAAAAATTCCTTTTCCTCGCCGTGACTTAATGAAATTCAAGCCACTCACAGAAGGAATTCAAACATCTCGAGGTTGTCCAAATGCATGCGATTTCTGTGCAACCTCTGTATTTTTGGGAAGAGCATTAAGGAGAAGGCCCATAAAGCATGTTATTGAGGAATTAAAACAGATTCCGAATAGAGTAATAATTTTCAGAGATGCTTCACTTACATTAAATCCAAAGTATAGCATGGAATTGTTTAAAGCAATGAAGCCATTAAAAAAGAAATGGATTGCTAATGGCAACATAAATCTGCTGGGTAAAAATGAAAAGTTTTTGAAGGCAGCAAGAGAGGCAGGATGTATATCATGGTTTGTTGGTTTTGAATCAATAAATCCAAGCAGCTTGAAGGAAGCGCATAAAGTTTCAAATAAGGTTGAAGATTATGACAAAGCAATCAAGGTTGTAAGAAAATATGGAATGGGAATTGTAGGAGGCTTTATATTTGGATTTGACAATGATACTCCAGAAATTTTCGATGCCACTCTTGAAGCTGTTTTAAGCTGGGATATAGATGCTGCTGAATTCAATATATTGACTCCATATCCTGGAACTCCTCTTTATTATAGACTGGACAAAGAAGGAAGAATATTAACAAAGGACTGGACTAAATACACGCAAGCCCATGTCGTCTATCAGCCAAAGAATATGACACCAAAGGAATTGCTAGAAGGAACAAAGAAGGTTATCAAAGGCTTCTATTCTTTTGAAGAAATGATGAAAAGAATTTATGGCTCCCTTAAAATCCATAAATTTGCTCCGTATGCATTTTCTTTGCCAGGTATAAATGTGGCAATGTGGCGCTACTATAAACAGGAATTCTTCAATGGAAATGATGCAGAAAAATTACCGCCTTATAACTAAAAGATTTCATCCAAAAAGATTTAAGGCGAAAAGAAATGCAATTTGATGAAAGTCAGCATCCTGCTACCAACACTGAATGAAGAGGAAGGCATAGGAGATACTATAGATTCTATTAAAAAAGAAGAATTTGAGAAGAGAGGATGGGATCTGGAAATAGTGGTTGTGGATGGTAACTCCACAGATAGAACAAGAGAGATAGCAAAAGCCAAAGGAGCTAAAATAATAATAGAGCCACGCAAAGGATATGGAAGAGCTTATAAAACTGGATTGAAAAAGGTGGAAGGAGACATAATAGTTACAGGAGATGCAGATGGAACATATCCATTTGACAAAGTTCATGAATATATTGATTTGCTTTTGAAAGAAAATCTTGATTTTATAACAACAAATAGATTCGCTGGCTTAAAACGCGGAGCCATGTCTTTCAAACATTTTATTGGCAATTTCATATTATCATTTACTCTCCGCCTCCTGTATGGAATAAAAATAAAGGATTCACAATCTGGAATGTGGATTATAAGAAAGGATGCTTTGAATAAAATAAAGCCACTGGAGAAATTCGATGATGGTATGCCTTTTTCGGAGGAAATAAAAATCGAGATGTTTCGCAATAAAAAAATAAAGGCGAAGGAAATTCCATCCTGTCTTTATGAGAGGAAGGGAAAGGCAAAGCTACAATCATGGAAAGATGGCTGGAGAAATCTGAAGTTTTTGATAAAATATAGATTTAAAAGGCAGAAAAAGATTTAAGGCAGGCAAAGTTGTATGAAATGAGTTAAAATGGATCCATTCATGATATTATGGATTTTTATGATTGGCATACTCATTGGCTTTCTACTGGGTATTACCATCATATACAGAAAAGTTGCGGTTCCTTTAAAAATGGAGAGAAAGGAACTGGAAGAAAAGAAAAGAAGTATGGCTTCTCTGTACGGCAAAATAACAGAGCAATTCGCTCCTTTTATGAAATATTATCCATATGATGCTCGCCGCTTCCGCTTCATTGGCTCCCCTATAGATGGCATTCAATTTGAAGATGACAAGATAATTTTTGTTGAATTTAAATCCGCCAATAGCAAGCTCAGTCAGGAGCAGAAGAAAATTAAAAAACTGGTTGAAGATAAAAAAGTGGAATGGATGAGCTTTGAGATAAAATGGGAGTAGATTTGAAACCTTTGGTGAAAGCAAAGCAGATAAGCTTCCATGACTTGAAAGGGAAAGTTGTAGCCATAGATGCATATAATACAATACATCAGTTCTTATCCATCATTCGTCAGAGAGATGGCACTCCTTTGAAAGATGCCCAGGGCAGAATAACTTCTCATCTTTCTGGTCTGCTTTATAGAACAGCAAATCTAGTTGAAGCTGGAATAAAACCTGTATACATATTCGATGGAAAGCCTCATCCTTTAAAATTAAGGACTCTCGAGGAGAGAAAAGAGGCGAGAGAAGAGGCTGAAAAGGAATGGATTGCAGCTCTTGAAGCCGGCGACATGGAAGAAGCGTTTAAGAAGGCACAGAGAACCAGTAGAATAGACGCAGAAAAAGTTCAAGAAGCAAAAAAGTTGCTCGAGGCATTAGGCATACCATATGTTGATGCAAAAAGGGAAGGAGAAGAGCAGGCTGCATATATGAATGCAAAAGGAGATGTGTATGCTGTCGCTTCCCAGGATTTCGATTCTCTTCTTTTTGGAGCTGTTCGGCTAGTAAGAAATTTGGCAATAACTGGAAAAAGGAAATTGCCGGACAAACAGATATGGATAGAAGTATCACCTGAAGAAATAGAACTTAAAAAGGTGCTGGAAGAAAATGGCATTACAAGAGAGCAACTTGTAGATATTGCTATTCTGATTGGCACAGATTTTAATGATGGAATAAAAGGTATAGGTCCAAAGAAAGCATTGCAACTGATAAAAAAACATGGAAACATAGAAAATTTAATGGAAAAGGGCATAATAGAAGAAATAGAGAATTATGAAGAAGTGAGAAAAATATTTTTAGAGCCAGAAATAAACGAAGATTATGAGTTATCATGGGAGGAAGTTGATGAAGAGAGAACTATAGAGCTGCTATGTGAAGAACATCAATTCAGTAAAGATAGAGTGAAAAATGCTTTGGAAAAATACAAAAAATTTGCAAAAACATTTAAGCAGAGGAGTTTATTTGATTTTTAATGAAAAAAATTGTGGCAATTTTTTCTGTAGTTGCAATCATATTTGCAGTTCTTTCCGTTAATACATATATGGAAGTAAAGGCGATAAAAAACGTAAAAATAGAAATTTATGATGTGGAAGTAGAAAAAATATGGCCAAACATTGTCATCAATATAAGCATGAGATTATATAACAATGAAAGCAAGGAAATTAAGGGCTTGGAAGGAGATTTTGATATTTATATACTGAATGTTTCAACTGGGAGAATAAAATTTGAAAAAGTGGATATAAAAGCAAAATCTTACAGCAATGTTAATACTCCATTGATTCTTTACTATGAACAGATAGCAAAGAGTATTGTCGAAGCAATTAAAAATTTTGATTTCAATCTCAGCATAAAAGGAAAGGTAGAGGGAAAAATTTTCTTTGGTTTAATAAAATATGAGAAACCAGTTGAAGCGGTATGGAGAATTGAATAATCTGCTATGTCATCTCCTCACAAGTTTTATATATAATAGGGTAATTTTTCTTAGTGGAGGAGATTCTTAAACTGCTGGACGGATATTCGATTTTCAAGCTAGACAACAAAGGTAATGTTGTGGAAGTAGCCGGATTTGAAGAGATAGAGGGTTCTTTTTTAAATGTTGTAAGCGAGGAGGATAGAAAGAAGGCTGCCAAATTATTTATTGAAGCATCCAAAACTGGAAAAGCAGAGGGTGTTCTCAGGCTCAAAACGGATGATGTTTATCGTGTTTTTCACTTTAAATTTGCAAGAATAGGAGAGGATATATATGGAATCGCTAAAGAAATTAAAAAAGAGGAGCCTTCATTCATGTCTGATTTTCTCGGCAACGTGATACATGCAAGAGAGGAATGGGAAGAAATTGAAGGGAGAAATATATATGATATAGTAGATGAAAAAGAAAAGCTGATGGATGTAATAGAGTCCGCGATTGAAAAGGGAGAATATGAAGGGAAGATATTTATAAACGAAAAAGAAGCAAAAATAAGGATTAAAGCGACTCAATGGCTGGAATTTTTCATTGAAGAAGATTTTTACAGATTACTTGAAGATGTGATAGATGCGAGAAATGCAAATGAATTGTTCGATAAAGTGAAAGAAGCAATGGAAAATTTAGGAATAAAATATTCTTTGAAACTTTTCGATATGCAATATGGTGAGCAGGAAGAAGACGCAATCCATGTATTTCCGATTTTTAAGAGAGGAGAGAGTGTAGGAGAAATTAGAGTATATGAAGAAATAGATGGAGTCAACTACAATTTCCTGAAATTTATTTCAATAACAGCCTCAAAATCAATAGAATCGATGGAAGATATATGTAAAATCCTGCAGGATTTTGCAGTTTACAAAATAGATGAAAAAGGTAGAATATTATATGCAAACAGAAAATTTGAAGAGATAACAGGACTAAGAATAGAAGAGATAGTGAATAGAAATATAGAAGAATTTGCAGAAAATAGGGACGAATTTTTCGAGAAATTAAAACAAGGAATGGTTGAAAATTTCGTAAGTAAATGGAAGGGCAAAGATAGAGAAATCATAGCAAAGGAACATGCCAGAAGAATAAATGGAGAGATAATTGTTATAATTGAAGACATAACATACGAAAAGGAGAAGGAGAGAGAAGCAGAATTTTACAATTCTTTACTTCGCCACGACATATTCAATAAGAATGAGATTGCAATGGGATATATTGGATTACTGGAAAAAACAAATTTAACCAAAAAGCAGAAAACGCTAATTGAAAAAATAAAACATGTTATTGCAGATTCAAACAAGCTTATTGAAAACGTGAGAAAGGCGGAAGAGATAAGAAAGCCAAAGGGAGAGCTATTTGAAGTGAATATTAACGAAGTTATCAAAAACATATGCAAGTCATATGAAGAAAGTGCCAGGAAAAAGGGCATAGAAATTCACTGTAATATCGATGATGTAGTGGTAGAAGCAGATGAATTTGTTGGAGAAATCTTCTCAAATCTTATAAAAAATTCAATTGAGCATGCAAAATGCAAAAATATCAGAATATATGGCGAGAGAGAAGGCAACTTCTACAAGATATATTTTGAGGATGATGGAAAAGGGATAGATGAGGAATACAAAGAAAAAATATTTGAGGAAGGATGGAGGAAAGGGGGCAGCGGGAGCGGCCTGGGCCTCTATATAGTTAAGAAATTGATGAAAAGATACGAAGGAAAAATTGAGCTGGATGGAGTAAAAGGAAAAGGATTGAAATTCACCTTATATTTCAGGATACCTACTAGAAAGAAAAAACCTGAGTTTTTGAAAATAAGGTTTTAGCGCTTTTTCGCCTTTTTTGGTTTTTCTGTTTCTTCTATCTCTACTTCCTCAATAGGCTTTAAATTATTGAATAGTTCTTCTACATCTGTAACAACAAATTTTGGGTATGTAACGGGAGATATTTTACATGTGAATTCTGTGGCATAAGCGACATTTTCTCTGCTTATTACTCCGGATATTTTGAATGTTGTTTCCTTTCCCTCGAAATTTATTTTTCCATCTGTAACTTCCACAATGACTCCTTCAGCCTCTATTTTACCTGTGGGCATCATAACTATTTCTAAGTCAAAAATACATTCTCCAAGTCTTTTTCCATTTTCTATTACATCTCCTATGCCTGTATGTAATCCAAGTAAATCATTCCTGTCCATGATAATAATTTCATTCCTGTATAAAAATTCTATTCTTTAGATACCAGTAAACTGGATATGGTATAAGAATAAGCCATAAAATAATACCTCCTATAATGGCAAAAACGACATTAAAATTAGTGAGAGCATATCCAAAATAAATTAATGAAACAAAAGGCATTACAATAACCACATGAAACAGGAATATCATATCTTTCATCCAGTTTTTCATGAGATAGTAATGCCAAAGGAAAATAAAAAGAAATCGATTATGGGCCGGTGTGCATCATTTCATGCACTTCATCATATAACTCAAAGTTATATGCAATCTCTAGCTCACTCTTCAGCAAATAATAATGGCTCTCCTCCATGCTTGATAAATATTTCGCAATAGCTTTTTCTTCCCCCTCCATATCCTTTTCCATCTTTTTGTAAAAATCCGCTGCCATCTTTTCTGCCTCCATTGCCTTTTTCAGTATATCTGAAAGTTGTGTTTTGTCATCAGTTCTAAATTCAGGAAAGGATATTTTGCTTTCCTCTGGCAAAACAATCTCCCTATCCGGGAATTTTTTCTTGAATAATTTTTCAAGCAAATTTTTATGTCCCATTTCTTCATTTGCCAAAAACTTAAATTTATCTTTTAGTAAATAGATGCCCGTCATTTCAGCCATTTTATTGTAATTTTCTGCAGCATCTATTTCTGACTTAATTGCAATTTCCAAAAGATTTTCCAAATCTAGCATAAAGATTAAATAAATCTTTCTATAAAAACTTGCTCATTTATAATCCATCCATTTGAAATTCCTGATAATCAAACCATATGCCAGATTTATGGAGATAACTCCTCTCTGCTTCAAGCAGCGCCTTGTGCATTTCCTCTTCCTTTGCAATTTTTTCAAACACTGCTCTAATCTTTTCATTTTTTGCTTTCTCTGCAGCATTTTTGAAATATTCGTAAGCTCTTTCTTCAAATTTTATTGCATGATCCAGAGCAGCATATTCTCCAGCCTTTGTCGAAAAATCAATCTCTTCAAAGATGTCAAGATGCTTTGCCTCTTTTCCTTCTTCCTCAATTTTTCCAAAAATTTCTTCCGCTATTCTTTTAAAAATTTGTAAATGTTTTATCTCATCTTTTGCCAGCTTTTCAAATATTTTCTTTCCATATACATTTGGGCATAATTCTGCTGCTTTCTTATAATAGGCATAACCATCTTTTTCAAGCTGCAAAGCCATTCTTATTTCTTCCATTTTATACTTCCTTTATTTTTTCTAAAATAATGGCAGGACATATCTTTTTTACTCCTTCTATTTTCGCGATTTTATTTGCCAAAATTTCTGAAAGTTCTTTTCCGTTTTTTGCCCATATCTCCGCCATTATCATATGGTCTCCGGCAGAAATATAGACATTTTTTGCTTCCTCAATCTTTGCCACTTCATTTGCAACATCCAGTAATTTAGTTGGTTCTGTGTCTAAGCCAAGTAAAGTTATATTATTATAACCTATTTTTCTTGGATCTACAACTGCAACGTATTTCCTTATTATTCCTTTCTTTTCCAAAGCATCAATTCTTTTCCTTATTGCCCCCTCGCTCAACCCAATTTTCTTTGCTATTTGAGTATAGGGCATTCTAGCGTTTTTTTGCAATATCTCAAGTATTTTTTTATCTATTTCATCTATCATATTAATCCTTTCGAATTTCGTAATAAAAGTAAATACAATCGCACTATTTATTTCTTTTTGTTAAATTATAGAGAATGAAGATGGATTTATTTGCATTATATTATGATTATCGTAAAATTTTTTCAAAGATTCGGACAAAAAAATATATATATTCGGACTTTATATTGGCTTGGTGATAAAAATGGAGGAAGGAAAAATACCATTATTAGGAGAGAAATTTCCAGAAATGGAGGTTCAGACGACTCATGGAAAAATAAAATTGCCAGATTATTATAAAGGCAAATGGTTCATTTTGTTCAGCCACCCTGCAGATTTTACTCCAGTATGCACAACAGAATTTGTAGCCTTTCAACTTAGATATAATAAGTTTAAGGAAATGAATACAGAGCTAATTGGCTTGAGTATTGATCAGGTATTCAGCCATATAAAATGGACAGAATGGATAAAAGAGAATATAAAGGTTAATGAGGAGCCAGTAGAAATTAAATTTCCAATAATAGCAGATGACACTGGCAAGGTTGCAGGAAAACTTGGATTAATTCATCCAAGCAAAGGAACAAATACTGTTAGAGCGGTTTTTATTGTAGATCCTGAGGCAACGATAAGAGCAATTCTTTACTACCCGCAGGAACTTGGAAGAAATATGGATGAGATATTAAGAATGGTAAAAGGATTACAAACTTCCGACAAACATGACGTAGCCGTCCCTGCAAACTGGCCAAATAATGAAATTGTGGGAAGCAACGTAATAATTCCTCCTGCAAGCAGTGAGATGGAAGCAAAAGAAAGACTTGAAAGGGCTAAGACAGGAGAAATAGAATGCTTCGACTGGTGGCTCTGCCATAAAAAGGTGGAAGGATAAAATGCTGTCTGAAAAAATACTAGAAGCTTTAAATGAGCAGATAAATGCTGAATTTTATTCAGCTTATTTATATCTTGCAATGTCTGCTTATTTCGAAGCAAAGAACTTAAAGGGATTTGCCAACTGGATGAGAGTGCAAGCTCAGGAAGAAACTACACATGCCATGAGAATATATGACTATGTTGTGGAGAGGGGAGGAAGAGTTAAGCTTATGGTAATAGAACAGCCACCTGCAGAATGGAGTTCGCCTCTAGAGGCCTTTGAAGCCGCATATAACCATGAGGTAAAAATAACAGGAATGATCAATAAGCTAGTTAACCTAGCCATGGAGGAAAAGGACCATGCCACATATAACATGCTTCAATGGTTTGTAGCTGAGCAGGTGGAGGAGGAGGCGTCAACAGATGAAATTGTTCAGAAATTGAAAATGTTGGGAAAGGACAGCAGAGGCATATTAATGATTGATCGTGAGCTTGCACAAAGAGTATTTTCGCCAGCTGAGGAGGTGAAATGAAATGGCAAAAAGGTATGAAATATATAAATGCGAAATTTGTGGAAATGTTGTTGAAGTGGTGCATGGAGGCATCGGGCAGCTCGTATGCTGCGGGCAGCCAATGAAACTAATGGAGGAAAAAAAGGAGGATCAAGGATACGAAAAACATTTGCCTGTAGTAGAAAAGATGGATGGAAAAGTTGTGGTAAAGGTAGGCAGTATACCGCATCCAATGGAGGAAAACCATTTCATAGAAATGATAGAAGTTATAACGAAGGATGGGAAAATTTTAAGGAAATATTTGAAGCCTGGAGAAGAACCAGAAGCAGAATTTGAGGTGGAAGAAATAAGAGAAGCGAGAGAATACTGCACAATACATGGACTATGGAGTAAGGAGGTGTGAATAATGAAAATAGGAGAAAAGGTGCCAGATTTTGAATTTGAGGCATATCACGAAGGGCAAATTAAAAAGATGAAATTATATGATTTCAGGGGCAAATGGATTATTCTTGCATTCTATCCAGCAGATTTTACCTTCGTTTGTCCAACAGAGCTAGAAGAGTTGGCAGATTATTATGAAGAATTCAGAAAAAATGATGCTGAAATATTGAGCATAAGCACCGACACTGCCTATGTGCATAAAGCATGGCATGATACATCAAAAGCGATAAGCAAAATTAGATTTCCAATGGTTGCCGACCCCGCCGCCAAACTATGCAAAGCTTTTGGAACATATATAGAAGAGGAAGGAGTTTCAACAAGAGCAACATTCATTATTGATCCAGATGGCAAATTAGTTGCAATGGAATTGCATGATAACAGTATTGGAAGAAGTGCAAGGGAAATTTTGAGAAAGTTGCAGGCAGCTAAATATACGAGAGAGCACCCTGGAGAGGTATGCCCAGCAAGCTGGGAGCCAGGAAAGGAGACTTTAAAAGTCAGTCTCGATTTAGTTGGAAAAATATAGGAGGTGAAAGAATGGGAGAAATGACAAAAAAAGCGTTAAATGAGGCTTTTGCCGGAGAATCGATGGCTCATATGAAATATCTGATATTTAGTGAGATGGCTGAAAAAGAAGGGTATCATAATATAGCTCGACTTTTCAAAGCAATTGCATTTGCCGAGCAAGTCCATGCCACAAATCATGCAAGAAATCTTGCCATGATAAAAGAAACAGAAAGCAATCTCCAGGCTGCAATAGAAGGAGAGACATTTGAAGTGGAAGAAATGTATCCTGCATATGATGCCATAGCAAAGTTGCAGAATGATAGAGATGCAGAAATTTCCATTCATTATGCTTTGGAGGCAGAAAAAATTCATGCTGATTTATACAAAAAGGCAAAAGATGCTGTCAAAAATGGAAGAGATGCTGAACTTGAAGAGATATATATTTGCCCTGTATGTGGCTACACTCATGTAGGCACCCCACCAGAAAAATGCCCTGTGTGCGGGGCATCAAAAGAAAAATTCAGGAAATTTTAGGGGGTGAAAAAATGGAAGAAAAGGAAAAGAAGGTATTGGAGGCGTTTAAGAAGGCTGGCAAGCCTTTGCGGCCAGGAGATATAGCAGAGATGACAGGCATTGATAAGAAGGAAGTATCGAAAATAATAAAGAGATTGAAAGAAGAAGGAAAAATAATATCCCCAAAAAGATGCTTTTATGCCCCAGCTAAGTAACTAACCCTTTTCTCTTATTTTTTGTTTTAAAATATCGTATCGTTTCTCATTTAAAAACATTACAGCGTAATATTTAAATACAATTTTCGAATTGGCAAGTGTTAATATGGAAAAGTTTGTGAAAAGTGAAGATAAAACATCAAAATATTCTGCTGTATTATTAGATGAAATATTTTCGGATACAGCTGAAAAACTTTGTCAAGGTAAGCTATATGACTTGAAATACAAAGCAAATTATGAATTGCCGACGCCTTCCATAGAAGACTTATCAAAATGCATTTCGCTTTTGCGTTCCGTAATTTTTCCTGGATATTTTGGAATAAAGGTAACAGATAAAACAAAGATGAAAAAAGATTTACAGCAGGCTCTTGAGGAAGCTTCTGCAATCTTGCTTGAACAAATATATCGTGTTTTATGCTTTGACTGCTCCCTGGATGCAAAGGATTGTGCCAAATGCAGAGAAAGGGCAGAAAAGGCAGTTGTTTATCTGATTTCTCGCTTGCCTGAAATAAGGCGGCTACTTTTAACAGATGTTGAGGCAGCATATGAGGGAGATCCAGCTGCCAAAAGCATTGATGAAGTAATATTATGCTACCCGAGTATAAAGGCATTGACAAACCATAGAATATCTCATGAATTGTATAAAATGGATATTCCTCTGATTCCGCGTTTAATAACGGAAATGGCGCATGCTGAGACAGGTATAGATATTCACCCTGGAGCAGAGATAGGTGAAAGATTTTTCATGGACCATGGAACAGGAATAGTTATTGGGGAAACGAGCATCATTGGCAAAAATGTTAAGATTTATCAGGGTGTTACTTTGGGAGCCAAAAGTTTTCCACTGGATGAAAGAGGGATGCCTGTAAAAGATGTTCCCCGCCATCCAATTGTAGAGGATGATGTGATAATTTATGCATGTGCTACCATACTTGGCAGGGTGAGAATAGGCAAAGGTGCAATTATAGGAAGCAATGCTTTTGTAACCAAGGATGTGCCGCCTAGTAGTAAGGTATTTGCTGGAAGGGAAAATGTTTTGGAGAGAGAAAATGAAAAGAATTTATAGGCCAAAAATAGCTGAGGATATAACTCAGCTTATTGGGAATACACCTTTGGTGAGGCTGAAGAAAATAGGCAAAGGTTTGCCGGGGGAAATTGTAGCCAAGCTTGAGTCCTTCAATCCTCTTTCAAGTGTTAAGGACAGAATAGGCTATTCCATGATTGAGGATGCTGAAAAAAGAGGTTTATTGAAGCCTGGTGATATTATTATTGAGCCTACGAGTGGCAATACTGGCATTGCTTTAGCTTTTGTTGCAGCTGTTAAGGGTTATAAGCTGATTCTGACAATGCCAGACACAATGAGCGTTGAAAGAATAAAAATAATGAAGGCATTTGGAGCAGAGGTAATTTTAACACCCGGCAAAGAAGGAATGAATGGTGCTGTGAAAAAGGCAGAAGAAATAGCAAAGGAAAATGGCTATTTCATGCCCCAGCAATTTAAGAATCCAGCCAATCCAGAAATACATCGAAGGACAACTGCCCTAGAAATCTGGGAAGATACAGAAGGCAAAATAGATATATTTGTCGCCGGCGTAGGAACAGGAGGAACAATTACAGGAGTTGGCGAAGTGTTGAAAAAATTCAAGCCAAGCATTAAAATTGTAGCTGTTGAACCAGCTGAATCACCTGTATTATCAGGAGGCGAGCCAGGCCCTCATAAAATACAGGGCATAGGAGCAGGTTTTATACCAGATATTCTCAACGTGGATGTAATTGACGAAATTATTAAGGTAAGGAGCGAGGATGCTGGAGAGATGGTCAGAAAACTTGCAAAAGAGGAGGGAATTCTTGCAGGCATATCATCTGGAGCTGCAGTATGTGCTGCTTTAGAAATTGCATCAAGGGAAGAAAATAAAGGAAAAATGATTGTTGTAATGTTGCCAGATACTGGTGAAAGATACCTTTCAACATGGGTATTTGAAGAACAAGATTAATTTATTTATACTCAAATAAAATTTATGAACGATAAAAATGATAGTTGAAATAGATAAAGATATATATTTTGTTGGGGCAATGCACTGGGATCGTCGCCTTTTTGATGAACTGATTCCTTTGCCTGATGGAACAAGCTACAATGCCTATTTAATCAAAGGATCAGAAAAAACTGCATTGATAGATACTGTTGATCCTTCAAAAAGCGAAAAATTAATGAAAAACCTTGAAAAGCTTGGGATAAAAAGTATTGATTATATTATAGCCAATCATGCCGAACAAGACCACTCTGGAGCATTGCCAATAATGCTCGAAAAATATCCTATGGCAAAAGTCGTAACAAATGAAAAATGCAAGCGTTTTCTCATGGATTTGCTTTTGCTGCCAGAGGAAAAATTCATAGTTGTGGATGATGGAGATAAAATTTCATTGGGAGATAAAACTCTACAGTTTATCATGGCACCATGGGTTCACTGGCCTGAAACAATGCTTACTTATTTGGTGGAAAACAAAATTTTATTTCCATGTGACTTATTTGGATCCCATCTTGCAGTAAGCGATATTTTTTCTGAAAATGAAAAGTTATACAATGCAGCCAAGCGTTATTATGCAGAGATTATGATGCCTTTCCGTAATAAAATAAGGCAGCATATGGAGAAAATTAGCAAGCTGGAAATAAAAATGATTGCTCCAAGCCATGGCCCAGTTTACAAAAATCCAGAATTTATTCTGAATGCATATCGTGATTGGATTTCTGATGATGTTAAAAACGAAGCTATCATAGCATATGTTTCTATGCATGGAAGTGTGGAAAAAATGGTAGAATATTTTATTGATTCACTGGCTAAACAGGGCATAGATGTCATTCCATTTAATTTAACTGTAACTGATATAGGCGAGTTAGCAATGGCCCTAGTAGATGCAGCCACACTTATTGTGGCAACGCCTACAGTACTTACTGGTATGCATCCTTCCGCCTTATATGCAACATATCTTGCCAATGCTTTGCGACCGAAAACAAAATTTGTTTCTCTAATCATTTCTTACGGCTGGGGAGGAAAAGCCATAGAGCAGGCTAAAAGCATGATAGGAAATTTGAAAGTAGAGTTGCTTGAACCAGTTATAGCAAAAGGCCATCCAAAAGAGGAAGATTTTAAAGCGCTGGATGAACTTGCAAGAAAAATTGCTGAGAAGCATAGAGAAATTGGTATATTGAGTTAATTCAAGTTAAGTAAAAAGCATGTATTCCATTATATCAAAGGTATCGACTTCAATTGTCCCTCCTTCCATTTTTATTTTGCCTGTAGCATGAACATGATATCGCCAGTAATGCAACAATGGCAAGCGAATGAAATGTACTGATATGGCACGAAGAGAGATGTTGATGACAACATTTTCATTTGCTGCAGAAATATGAAAAGAAGTTGGAATCAGTTTACCATGATTTATTTCATAATCATAACAAATGATGGATACATTTTCTATTAAATTATAAGAAGAATTGCTGAATATCACAAAATCTTCTTGCATGAAAACATTTTTCATCAATTTCGCCCAAACCACAGAAAAATTGCTCATCATTATTTTTCCGTCCATATACCCTCTCTTTACAAAAGGGCTTAACAAGAAGAAGATGTTATGATCGTGGTAGCCCTTGCCATTTACATTTTTTTCTTTTCCATTTATGAGAATGTTGCCTTCCACCCTCATATTTGGAATAGCGAGCCATCCATCATTACTTTTCCATCCTTTTGTTGTATTTTCAAAATATAAATTGAAGGAAATGGAGGAAGTAGTATAAGATATATTATAACATATCTTGCCTTCTTCATTCAAAAAACCTTTCATTATTTCATTTCCTTCTGCGACAATATATGGTGTTTCGCTAGATAAATAAAAAGATGTATACATATCTCTTTTTTCATATACAATTTTTCCATTCTCGTAAAAATGCACTCCAATCATTAAAATTCCTTTACTTTCGCTTCCTAAAGAAGTTATCATAAAAACCATGCTTTCATTACTCTCAAAAATTGCCTCAAAATACCATGTTTCAATATGCAAGGGCAAGTCAGCATGAAAAGCATCGTCCTGCAGAGTTATATCATAAAGACTAATGTTATTGAATAAAAGAAGGAGAATAATGAACGAAATTTTCATGAACATATATCCCTAATCATAAAAGGATTTAAAATTCTATATAATTTGTCTATTTTGCAGCACAGATAGTAAAAGATCTTTTCCCTTGGGCGTCAGTTCATATATTTTATGCTTGCTATCTATAGCTTTTCCACTAACATATCCAGCTTTCTCCAAAATCAATATAAAGAGGGCTAAATCATGGTATGGCAAATTTATTTCTTTTTCCAATTTGGATATCTCCTTAGGTGTCAGAAGAGTTAACAAAATTTTTTCTACAACACGCAATCCAGTCCCTACCCCTAATCTCTGACCCAATAAGTCCATATACCTAAGAGCTATTTCAAAGGTAGCTTTATCAATGATATCCACTCGCCCCAGATTTATTATATCAAGGTATCCCATCAATCTGTATTCCTTTTTCTTAATCTCTCTGAGAAATGGTAAAGCCTCTTTATATGGTTTAATAAATTCATTGAGTATCCATTCCTTAATTTCCACCCCTGTTATTTTCTTTAATCCTTTTTTGATAGTATCTCTTTTTGTTTCGTCCCCAATTTCACTATATAAATCGGTAAAGAGTTTGATTTTTGATACAGCCTTACAAATATTTTCCACTTCCTCCTCCTCTGTCAGACTTTTTATAATATCTTCTCCTAGAGGAGAAATGTTCAAGTTGCCGCTTTTGCCAATGATTAAGCCGTATTGCTTAAGTGCCGATAATTTTGCCCTAAATCTCCCGCTTTTATGGGTTGTATGTCCCAACTTTCTTGCAAGTACTTTTATGTCTCTTATTTTTTCTCTGTGTATCAATTTTAGTATAGCCACTGCCTCGTTGATTCCAATCAACGGATATTCATAATTTCCGAGTTTTCCCATGTTAGTAATAGAATTCATAGTTAATAAATTTGTCTAAAATTACCGAAAATAACCGAAAAATTTCAAAAATTTTAAATACTCTTGTTTATTCTTGATGTGTAGTGGGTGAGGGGAGTGGGATGTTTGTCCTTAAACAACCGAAAAATCCTTTCATTTTCTGCCTCCGAATATTTTATAATTTCTAGTCCTCAAATACTGGCAAGCTCCCCTCACCCACTGGCATATTTTAAAGGAGGGATATGATGAAAAGAGAAAAAAAGCGTATGGGAAAGGTTTTGGTGATAGTGGTATCTGCAGTGATGATAGCAGCAGCAATACCAGCTACAATTGCAAGAAATGGCATCCACTTCTCTTTTGATAACAACGATAACAATGATTCCAATGGCATCTTCAATATGAATAAAGTAAGAGATGAAGGAAAACCGCACCCCCCAATTCCACCAGTCGGAGATGTAGCAGTATCTCCTACAGACATCATTTTTTATGAGAATTTCAGCAGCGGACTAGGACAATTTACAGTAGACAACGTCAGTGGGTACGGAAACTATATGTGGAACAATGGAGGATGGATGGACTGGGATTCGGCGTACAATCCATACTACAAAATAGAAAATGATTACCTCAATGCAACGATTGATTTAACCAATCTCCCAGAATGTGTAGATACCATATTGCTGCAATTTGATTACTGGGGTGATGGAGGACAGTTTAGCGTAGAAATAGATGGAACAGCGATAGGAGATAGCCCTTATCAAGGAGGGATTAAATCAACAGCGGAAATCATAATATCTCATTCATACATAGGACAAACATTCACACTATCATTCCATGTAAGCGGGGCTATTGGTGAAACTAGCAGAGAATTCAGCATTGACAATGTAACAATATCTGTAAATTATACAACTGATATTATAATAAATGGCATCGAAGGCATGGAAGATGGTGGGAGATACAATACATTTCCAAAAATGATAAATGTTAGTGTGACTAACAGAGGAACAGAACCCATAGATAAAGCAGATTTTCACTTGCAAATATACAAGGAAGTGCCATTCGAGCCAGAGAATTACAAGTGCTGGAACTTAGAATCATGCTTCTTAACAACTTGGGATACCTGGAGCGCAGATGGGGATCAGGCAAGATGGTATTGGACTGAGAAGAGAAGCCATTCACCAACACACAGCTATGCATGTAAGCCAGATTATTTGGATACATATGAGGCAAATTCAGAAGACTATTTGATATTGCACGACTGGCTTTACATACCAACAACAGTTGGCGATAAAACAGTACATACTGCATTTCTGAATTTCTCATACTGGTGCAAGGGAGAATACACTGGCTATACAGTAACTGATTATGGCATGGTGTACATCGAGGACAAGACGAATCCAGGAGATCTAATTGAGGTGGGCGGGCCATACTATAATTCTGATGGCAAATGGGTCTTTGAAGAAATAAATATTTCTGACTACATCGGGCACGATATAAAGATATGGTTTGGGTGGTTCTCAGATGATTACCTCAACTATGAAGGAATGTATGTCGACGATATATGCATACAGCTTTCATTTACAAGTGATCAGCCACTGGTATTCCAGGGCTATAAGTATGCTGACTTCGAACCAAATGAGACAAAGACAATAAGTTTTCCAGTTGAATTCACACCAGATGAAGGCACATATTTCATACAGGTATATACAGATTATGAAGATTGCTTACCGGGCATAGAAGATGGGGATGAAATCAACTGGACAATCTGGTTTGGAGATGTATGTGATGCTGCAATACTCAATATAACAGCCCCAGCAGAATTGGAGATGCCAGATGAGGGCTATGTAAATGTGCCAATAAATGTGACAGTTTACAATAATGGAACTCTGACAAAGGATGTACCAGTTGAAGTGAAAGTGCAGCATAAACTTGTGGATACAATATTTGAAGATGATGTTGAATCTGGTGATAAAGGATGGTATCAGTGGTATATAGGTGGAACTGGCAATCCAGATTTCAGCTGGGTTATTACAGAAAAAGAATGTTATAGTGCAACACATGCATGGGCGGCATGGTCAGATATAGTAAAACAGCATCCAGCAGGATTGGATAACGGCATTGCTACACCAGAGCCAATAACATTTGATGAAGGAACAGATGTTGTGGCAATGATTAACTACAATTTTGGAGCAGACAATGTAGCATTTCCAGTTTTAGCAACAGAAGGCGGCATATTCATGCTTGGAGAATACATAGGCGGAGGAGGATATCCATATGACATTGATGCAGCTCCATTCAAGGGCTCTTCAGGAGGATGGCAACTCTTCTCATTTAATGAATATATCAGGACTCATACACTATACTGGGAAAAGAATGATTACTGGGGCGGATTTGGAGAAGTTAATAATTTGGCTGAATTGGTTGAATATCTTTCTGAAAGATATGGTGTGCATGAATTCCGTCCAGGTTTCCATATTACCACAACTACAGATGGTGCAGAACCAACATTCAGCGGATTTTTGTTCGACGATTTCAAAGTAATAAAAGAATATACAGGAGCAACAGTATGGAATTATACAATTGTAGCAGAGAATCTTGCTCCAGAGGAAGAAAGAATATTGAACTTTACATGGAATGCAACGGAATATTGTGACTATGTAATAACCGCCCAAGTTAAACTGGAATGTGATATTGATCCATCAAATGATAAAAAGGATACTCAAACAAAAATATATGAACAAATGTATATAGATGAAAATACATGGTCACAGGAAGATAATACAGCATGGCAACCAGATGACTGGCATATTGTGGAAGAATGTTCAATATGCCCAACAAATCATTTCTGGTGGAATGGTAGAGAAGAGTTAAATGGGTATGCAAATGAGCGAAATGATAGCCTGTATATAAATGAAACATTCGATTGGTCAACAGCCTCACAAGTGTGGATTAATTTCTCCACAAGATATAACATTGAGGAAAACTGGGATCATGGATATGTGGAGGTGAGCAATGATAGCGGAATAACATGGTATATAATGTATGATGATATAGTCGGCAACAGTACAGGATGGGTGGATATTACAGTGCCTTTAATACCCGTATTAACTGTGCCACCTACATTCTTCACTGATCAGATGCATGTGAGATTCAGATTTGTATCTGATGAATTTGAAGGATGGAAGGGATGGTACATTGACAATGTAAGCATTGAAGTAGATGGCAAAGATGTATTCCATGATGATATGGAAGATGTAGCTGCAAGTGCAGACCTCTGGTATCATATGGTAACTCCTGCTGGATGCCACTGGCATGTTGAAGATTTATTTGGCGATGGAAATACATCAGACTGGTTCTGGAACGGCGAGAACAGAACATGGCATCCACGGTATGGCAAGTATTACCCAAATGTTGATGAAAAACTCATTTTCGAGTTTGACTTGATGCATGCATATGAAGCCATTCTTACATGGCAACATAACTATTCATTTGCGGATGAAGATGATCAAGGATGGGTTGAAATTTCAACAGATGAAGGAAATACATGGATACCTCTCAGGATTTACAAGGGAAATAGCGGTAATGCATGGGAGAATGAAGAAATAGATATTACAAAATATGCAGGAGGAAACAAATCGGTGCTTATAAGATACAGATTCATCAGCAACGAAAATGTTGAAGACTATGGCTGGCTTATTGACAATGTAAGTATTGAGGGCAAAGTCGATTATACACCACCAACAATAACTGCAATATTGGATCCATCTTCACCAGATGGCAATTATGGCTGGTATAAGAGCCCAGTTACAGTAACATTAATAGCAGAGGACAATGTGGAAGTGGCGTCAATTTACTATCGTATCGATAATGGCTCATGGAAGCTCTATACTGCGCCGTTCACCATAGATGTAGACGGTGAGCATATCGTCGAATATTATGCAGTCGATGAGGTTGGCAATCCAAGCGATATTGGCGGCATATCATTTAAGATCGATCACACAGCACCAGCAGTCAGCATATTGTATCCACACAAGGGCTACATTTATCTGCTTGGCAAAGAACTGTTCAAGAATCCGCTTGGAAGGACAATAATCATTGGTGGAATAACATTTGAAGCAAGTGCAAGCGATATAACATCTGGCGTAGACTATGTAACCTTTGCAATAAATGGCATGACTTATGAAAAGGCATCAGAGCCATATGAGATCTGGTGGCACAAATTCAATTTACTTCCAGCCAAATACACACTAACAGTATCTGCATATGATGTGGCAGGCAACAAAGCAACAGATACCAGCATGGAATTTACACATTGGCTGTAGCCACTCTTCTCCCTTTTTTAATTTTTATTTTTAAATGAAAAATTTCCTCAAATTCATTTACTATTCTGCATCCATCTTCATTACTTTGCTTTGTTCACCTCAAACCACAAAAGAAAATATTTTTATCCCTGCCACATTAATATATTGTGATTCTGAAAGATGCAAGAAAATTGGATTTATCATATGTACCTCCTAAAATTTTGTGCAGAGATGAAGAAATAAAAAGGTTGAAAATTTTCATGCAGGGTGGAAGAGCTTTAATAAGCGGTGGAGTGGGCACAGGAAAAACAATGCTTGCCCGTTACATAGGCGGAGATGCATATGTCAATTGTTATATGAACAAGACAGAGCATAGGGTACTTGAAGAAATTTTAAAGCAACTCAAGCCACGTTTCAATCCAGCTGGTTTGCCAACACAGAAGTTATGGAATGAAGTTGAGGAGGGAAAAACGATAATTTTGGATGAAATAGATGGGATGAACGTTGATGAATTGAGACATTTTGCTTATGCTTTATCCAGACAATATGAACTCGGAAAGAAAATAAACTATATTGCTATAACCAGAAATCATTTTATTTTGAAACAGGTAATAAATGATGATGCCATATGGAGTACCTTTGCTGATAAAGCCATTGTTGAGCTAAAGCCATATAAATGGGAACAAATAAAAGAAATTCTGGAATATAGAGCTAAAGAAAGTATGGAGGCAAAAGCCATAGATGATGAAATAATTTCTTTAATTGCAGATATAGCCTTGCATTCTCCAGGCCATATGAGAACGGCAATAGACTTGCTTAGAAATGCTGCAATGATAGCAGAGAGTAAAGGACAGGAAAAAATCACTCCAGACGATGTTAGAGAAGCTAATAGAGAGGAGTGGATAAGTGATTTAGAAAGCATGGAAAAGGAGGAATTGATTGTTTTCTTGGCTGTGGCGACGGCATGCAAAAATAAAGCTTATACAAGCATGGAAGAGATTAAGGAAGCATTGGAGATTAAAAGGGAAGAATATGGCATTGACATTGATGATAAAAAATTTGAGAAAATCTTTCAGGATCTCCTGCAGCAGGATTTTATATACAAAAGCAAAATGGGCTATACAATTCTTAACTATCCAATTCATATGCTCATAAAGGAAATTGAAGGAAGGGTAAGCAGATGAAAATTCTTGTGCATATTTGCTGTGCCCCATGCTTTGCATACCCTCACAAAAGATTGATGGAAGAAGGGCATGAAGTTATTGGCTATTGGTATAACCCGAATATTCACCCCTATATGGAATATAGGGCAAGAGAAGATGCTCTGAAAAAATATGCTGAAATTGAAGGAGTTGAAATAGTATATGATGAATATGATTTTATAGAATATCTGAAAATGCAACTGAAAAATATTGAAAGGCCGGAAAGATGCAAAAACTGCTATGCTTACAGGCTTGAAAAAGCTGCCAGATATGCAAAAGAAAATGACTTCGACGCGTTCACCACAACACTGCTCGTCTCTCACCATCAATACCATGACGAGATAAAAAAAATTGGTGAGGAACTGGCAGAAAAATATAATATTGAATTTTACTATGAAGACTTTCGTAAGGGATGGCAGCAGGGAAAAGCAATAGCCAAGGCATATAGCCTATACAGTCAGAAATATTGTGGTTGTTTAATTAGCGAGTGGGAAAGATTTGGAGGGAAAAAGAAAAATGAATGAAAAGTGTAACATTTCCTTTCATTTTTTCAAATAAAACTTAAATATTTCATCTTTTTAGCAGAATATGAATCCTTTCCTTAATCCAGTATTTACAGCAAAGGTTATTAAGGAATATTTAACAGGTGTAAATAGGGCCTGGAAGCTTAAGCCCGAAGAAATTAAAAGATATCAGGATAAAGCTTTGAGAAGAGCATTGAAATATGCTTATCTCGCCCCTCTATACCATCGCAAGTATAAGGAGGCTGGCATTCATCCAGATGATATTCATGGCATAGATGATTTGCATAAATTACCTTTAATTACAAAAGAAGATTTGATAAAGGGCTTCCCTGATGATATTGTTCCTGTTGGCTATAATAAAGATAAAGCATTTCTTGTGGGCACTTCTGGCTCTTCTGGCAGGCCTGTAATGATGTATAAAGATATGGAATACCTTGTGATAGAAGCTTTAGGAGGGGTAAGGCAGCTTAAGACATATGGAATGCACTGGAGGAAGACAAAAATAACCAACATAGGAGACTTTTCTATTCCAAAGACAACTGATGAAGAATGCCTAAAAAAGGGGCTGCTGAAAAATCTTTCAACTTTCTTTTCTCTAGATAATTATCAGAATTTGTATACAGGAGAGGAAGCAAAAAATCTGCTCAAAAAAATGGAAGAATTTGAGCCAGAATTACTTATTGGCTATACAAGTGTTTTGATGGGAATAGCAACACTTAAAAGAAAAGGAATGGGCAAGAAAGTTAATCCAAAATACATAATATCTAGTGGAGAAATTTTGGATGATTATTCGCGCAATTATATAGGAGAGGCTTTTGGAACAAAGGTTTTCAATCTGTATGCGACGACCGAAGGAGGTACAATAGCCTTTGAATGCTTACATGGTGGCTTCCATATAAATAGCGATTTTGTGCATGTGGAAATTTTAGATAAAAATGGAGAGGCAGTTGAGGAAGGAGAATTTGGGAGTCTCGTTATAACAAGGCTATATCCAGGAGGTACACCCATAATAAGGTATACTGGGCTAAACGATATCGCCTCTCTTACTGGAGATTATTGTGATTGTGGCATGCATACTCCATTGCTCAAAAATCTGGAAGGAAGAAAAAGAGATGCAATTATTCTGCCAAGTGGAAAGATATTTCCTCCTGCAACAATTCCAATGCCTTTAGCAGAGGCTGCAAACAAGTATGGCACATATCAGATTAAAAGATTCCAGTTTGTTCAGAAAGCCATAGACGACATAGAAATTCGAATAGAAATAGATGAGGAAGAAAGAAACAAAGGCGTAGATGTAGAAACGCTACTGGAAGAAATCAAAAAGAATTATGAAAAACTTGCTGGAGGAGGCGTGAAAATAGAAGTTAAAGAGGTAAAGGAAGTGGAGAAGCCAGAAGGAGCGACTTCTCCTCCTTTAATTATATCAAAACTGGATAAAAAGTTAATTGAGGAAGCATTGCTTTAAGCCTGCAAAGATTGCCACACTTCTTCCTCTTTCTCTGTCCTATATAATAATATTTTAAGCATGGAAAAGCCAGCCTTTAGTAAACGGATATCAAATCTGGAAAGAAATTTAATTGCCTCTCCTGCAACATACGATGGGCGAAAATAGAATTTTCTATATGCGATTTTCTTCCATTTTATTAACTCTTCTTGTGTAAATAATCCAAGACCTTTCCTGCAATTGCTCTCTACCAAATATTCATCTTCCTTGATTTTGCCTTCTTTGACTGCTTCATCCCATAGCTGCGAACCAGGCATATAGCGAAGAATGAAAAACTCGGCCATATCCAATGGCAGAGAGCATGCAAATTTTATTGTATTTTTTATATGTTCTTCTGTTTCGATAGGGGCACCTATTATGAAAGTGCCTACTGTGAAAAATCCTGTTTTTCTGCTCAATTCAACAGCTTTTCTTATTTGCTCAAGCGTAGTGCCTTTAAGATAAAAATCGAGGATATCCTGATTACCGGATTCTATCCCAAAGGATATCATTCTCACTCCCGCTTTCCACATTTTAGCATATAGCTCTTTATCTGCTGAATCCACTCTCGCCCCGTTGATAAATAGAGTAAGAGCTAGCCCTTTTTCCATAATCATATCCATTATTTTCTCTACTCTCTTGCGGCTGCTCATAAAATTGTCGTCTGCTATTATGATGTTTTTATAGCCCTGCTCATATAGCATTTCTAACTCCTCAACAACATTCTCGGCACTTCTCATTCTATATTTGCCCATTGATAACAATCGCCTGCTGCAGAATCTGCATTTTCTGGGGCAGCCCCTGCTTGTAAGTACAGCTGTTGTTTTCCCTTCAAAGAGTTTAAAGCCATAAGTATGGCCATAATCATATTTCTCCACTAAATGATGAGCTGGAAAGGGAATGGTGTCTATATCCTTCACAATTTCTGCTTCTTTGGCAACCCTTATCCCACCATTTTTTCTGTAGTATATTCCTCTTCCCTTCTCCATTTCCAGTTTCCCTTCAAGAATCTTTGCCAGATCGACTATGCTTTTTTCCGCCTCTCCAATAACAAGCATGTCTGCAGGCATGTCGTGAAGAGATTTTTCCGGATAAAGAGTTGGATGCGGTCCCCCTATTATGACTGGAATTTCATTGTCCATGTCTTTTATTGTTTTTATTAGCTTTATGGAATTGTGGAGGGCAAAGGTTGGCACAGTAATGCCAATGGCATCTATCGATGAAATTTCTCTTTCTATTATTTTCACCACATTTTCCTCCCCACGGATATCTATTGCTTTTACATCATGTCCTTCCTTTGTGAGAATAGAAGCGAGGTACAATATGCCAAGAGGAGGAGCATAGAGAAATGATTTCTCACCTCCCTTAAAAGAGAAGGAATCCGTTGTTGGATAGAGGAAAAGAAATTTCATATTATCATTAAATTTATCAAGCCTTAAAAATGTTTTTGGAGGAGAGTGAATAAAAATCTATGGGATCTATCATAAATGGCTTGAGAAATGGTTCAGCCACAATTTTTTTCTAATTGAGGGAAAAAATAACTAAATCCTTTCATTATATTTGTCTATAGAATGTACTATAAAAAATTCTTTGATGAAGAAAAAAAGGAAGTTGTATTCATGATCAGAGATGTTATAGAAGTGAGAATAGCAAAAAATATTTATGAGAGCTATAGAAAAAAATACAGTGATGAAGAAATAATTTCATTCTGCCCTCACAAAAATATATACAATGCAGTCACTGGAAGAAGGCTATATTATATTACTGAAGAAAGTGGTATACCTCTGATTGGACACACTGCATTCGGCATAATAGACAGAGGAACAAATCTATTGCAAATTCGTCCATGCTCAGGCTGTAATTTAAACTGCATTTTCTGCTCTGTTGATGAAGGAAAGAGTAGAACGAGAGTAACAGATTACATGGTGGATGTGGACTATTTAATAAATAAATTTGAGGAAATTGCTGATTTTAAAAGAAGGCATTGTAAAAATTTACCAATAGAAGCGCATATTGATGGCCAAGGGGAACCATTTCTCTATCCACATATTGAAGAGCTTATAAAAGGATTGCATGACATAGCTGATATCGTTTCCATACAAACAAATGGCACTCTCCTTACAAAGGAAAAGATAAAGAGGCTGGAAGGCTATCTTGACAGAATAAATCTATCATTGAATAGTATAGATGAGCAGAAAGCAAAATTACTTGCAGGTTGTGCTTCTTACAACTTAAAGCATGTTTTGGAAATGGCTAAAGAAATAGCGAATAGTCAGATTGATTTGCTTCTTGCTCCAGTATGGGTTCCTGGCTACAATGATGACGATATGAAGAAGATAATCGAATTTGGAAAGGAAATAGGAGCGGGCAAAAAATGGAAACCTTTTGGCATACAGAAGTATATAAAATACAGATTTGGAAGAAAGCCAAAAGGAGTGAAAATAATGAATTTCTGGACTTTTTATAAAAAACTGGATGAGATGGGAGAAGGATTGCGTTTATATCCAAAAGATTTTGGAATAGCGAAATGCAAAGCGTTGCCAAAAAAATTTAAAGTTGGGGAGAAAGTGAAGTTAAGGATAGAGATGCATGGAAGACTTAAAAATGAAATGCTTGCCATAGCAAGAGAAAGAATAATTCAGATAACTGATACAAACAAAAAAATAGGAGATTTTGTGAATGCTAAAATCTTAAGAAATAGACATAACATATATGTGGCCGAGGAAATATGATTATTTAAATACAATTACAGCACATTCATCCATGCATTTTAAGCAGTGGTTACAATTATCACCAATCCACGCTTTTCCCTTTTCCATATAAATGGCATTCTGGCTACATTTTGCAATGCATACCCCACATCCAACACAGTTTATGGCCCTGTAAATAATGTCTTTTATCAGCTTTTCATTATCACTCGCCTCTATTTTTTCTTCTTGCAGCTGAATTCTTATTCCATTTACTTCATACTCATTTTTCCCAACTTTTTTTATCTCGCCTATTATCTTCAAAAAATTTTCTATTCTATTCTCATTTCCCTCGATTTTATATTCTCTTTCTTCCTTTATTTCATACTTTATACTGCTCCATTTTGGCGGGGTGCGCCATCTCCATAAGCCAAGACTGATCCATTCCTCTGGCAAATTGTGTTTTTCTGCAAACTGCCTTAACTTTTCTTCAAATTTATCCCAGTTCTCATGCTTTTTCAGTTCAAATTCCGCCATATCACATGCCGGGCAAAGCCAGCATCCTATCCTGCTGAAACCCTGTTCATACAGCACATTCCATTTCGCTTTTTTCATGAATAAGTATAGCCAGACATGCAGGGCGGTCCAGTTTTGGATGGGCGAAGCAGCTATCTGTCCATGAACCCAAGGATTTTTCCATATTTTACCATGCTCAGCTCTATGCTGCGACTCATATCTTCGTTGCCCGATGAAAGAAAGAATGCCGTTGCCGAAATGTTTTTTTATGAGCATTGCTGCCACTCCTAACTTGCAGGTTTTGCAGCACCATCTGTAGTCGCGAGCAGGAATGCCGAAGAAATCTATGGCGTGCCAGAATTTGTTGCCAGCTTTCTCTTCTATGAGTTCTAAGCCATATTTATCTGCTGTTGAATATACATTTTCTAGGGTTTCATCAAACTCCAAGCCAGTATTTAGGAAAATTAAGGGAGGTGTATAACCAGCATCGATGACTAAAAGTAATGTAGCCAAGCTATCCTTTCCCCCGCTGAAGGAAACTGCAAATGGAAGCTTATATTTTTCCACCGTCTCTCTAATAAATTTTATCTCATTTCCCACCATGCTCAAAATTATATCTTCATTTGCCTTCATTACGTCATTCCATGTTATTTTTTTCTTTTTCTCTGCCATCTCCATACCACGCCATCTTATTTTAACTGCCATTCCTCTATTGTCCTTCATTTCATTTCCATTCATTCTTGCTTTTCCCGTCGCTATCACTTGCCAATCCTCATTTAAAACAATAACTTCATCTCCTTCTTTTATTTCTTCATCTACTTCTTTAACACCGGGAGCCATCAAATTTGAAGTTTTTAAAATATAAGGGATAGCTCCATTATCAGCCACAACATAACCCTTTTTTATTTCAAGCAGAGAAGCATACCATGGACGGGGTTGAAATTTGAATTTTTTTGCCCATATATCATAGAAAAAACTTCCTGCCACCCTTCCATCTATTATAATTTCATCATTTCTATCTATAGCTGGCGTGGCATTTAATAAAACAACCTCTGGCATATAGCATGAACCAAATTGTTTCTCTATTACTTCCCCAATCATCTTTTTATCAAATTCAAAAGCAGGCCTGACATCACCAGGAGGCGTTATTGGAACTTTCTCTACTCTATTGCCACATGAGCATCTGCTTTTAAGCAATGGCATATTGCATTCGCTGCAGTGGTATAACGCAAGCTTTCCCAGTCTTATCACATTTTTTGAAGCGCATCAGCTATAAATATTTGATGAAGAAATGGTGAACATAAAAGACATCATCGACAAAATAAAATATCATTTGCAGATTATCTGAGGATGCCAGTTGTGAACTTTGACTATTATGACTTGCTATCGTTGCTTGGTAGAGAGGTGAGCAGAGAGGAATTGCTCGAAAAAATACCCATGATGGGGGTATGCATTGAAAGATTTGAAGGAAATGAAATAAGCATTGAGGTTTTTCCAAATAGGCCTGATTTGCTCAGTGTGGAAGGAATGGCAAGAGCATTGAGAGCTTTTTTGGGCATAGAAGAGGGATTGAAAAAGTATGATGTTGCACCTCCAAAAATTTCATTACATGTGGAAAAAAGTGTTGAAAAAGTCCGTCCATTTATTGCCGCCGCCGTGGTAAGAAATGTTGAAATGAATGATGAAACAATAGCATCTTTAATGGAAATGCAGGAAAAACTTCATTTTTCTGTCGGAAAAGATAGGAAAAAAATGGCTATTGGCGTGCATGATTTTGACAAAGTAACTCCTCCATTTGTTTATAAAGGGGTTAAGCCACATGAGATAAAATTTGTGCCATTGGGCAAGGAAGAAGAAATGGATTTAAATGAAATTCTGGAGAAACATGAAAAGGGTATAGCATATGCCCATCTTATAAAACATTCTGATTTATACCCAATAATTCTTGATAAAAATGGTAATGTGCTCTCATTTCCACCCATAATAAATGGCGAATTGACTGCCTTAAGTGAATATACCAGAAACATTTTTATTGATGTAACTGGAACAGATATGAATGCTGTACTTGCAGCCTTAAACATAGTTGCCACTTCCCTGGCAGAAAGGGGAGGAAAGCTGGAACAGGTTGAAATAATTGGAAAGAAAAAAATTGTTACTCCTGATTTAACTCCGCAGGAAAATGAAGTGAGCATTGATTACATAAAAAAGATTCTGAAAATAGAAGATAAAAAAGAGATTTTAAAGTCTCTGCTAAAAATGGGTCATGATGTGGTTAAGGAAGGAAATAAAATTAAAGTATATTCTCCAGTATGGCGTGTTGATATTTTGCATGCTATTGATTTAATAGAGGATGTTGCCATTGGTTATGGATATGAAAAATTTGAAGACATGCTGCCAAAATCAATGACTTTTGGCTCTTCCTTTTCTCATGACAGGATACATCAGACAATGATTGGCTTGGGCTTTAATGAAGTAGTTACACTCAGCATTTCAAGTCCTGAAAAAGAATTTGAAAAGATGGGAATAAAAGGAGAGGCTGTTGAAATAGCAAATCCTATATCCTCGGAACATTCTATAGTAAGGCAATCTTTGCTTCCTTCTTTACTGGAGATTTTATCCAAAAATAGGCATAACGATTTGCCACAACAAATATATGAGATTGGAGATGTTGTTATTTTTGAAGAAGGGATGGCAAAACAAAAAACATTTCTTGCTGGCGTTAAAATAGATGCAAAAACTGGCTTTACAGAATGTAAATCAATAACGGAGGCAATATTGAGGAATTTAGGCTACAAAATGGATGTTGAGGAAAAAATGCACGGCTCTTTCATAGAAGGAAGATGTGCCTCCATAATTGTAAATGACACAGAGATAGGATATTTTGGAGAGATAAAACCATCTGTAATATGCAACTTTGGCCTGGAATACCCTGTAATTGCCTTCGAGATGGATTTATCCAAACTTCTTCCTTCTTTTTATGAATATTATTAAAGATAGCGCGGCAATCACCGCAATAAATTCAAAAGCTGGCGTTCTTAGGCTACGAGGCCCTGGCAAATCTTTTATAGCTGGCGATGGCTGGCTGCCGATGCTTGCATCTGCTGTGGTCTTTACAGTATAATTGCCGCCACAGACTAAATTTTTGTATGGTTTGTTTATTCCTGGGAAGTAGTAAATTACTTCTGCATATACTTTTATTTCATTTTTATAATTCTCTTTCCATCCTTCATATTGTGGGGATGTCACATATATATAATAATCGCCACTCTCGCCACTTACTGTAGCATTCACTTCCTGCCCATTTATAGTATAAAAAACTCTGAATTTTTCTTTGCTTATATTCTTGTATACTCTGATTATTATTTCATCTGATGCATTGAGTTTTCCTTCTGGAATTATAACTTTTATCAAATCATTTGAAAATCGGAAGGAATTGTTATAGCGGGCAGTGTGTCCATTTATATCTGTTGCAACTATCTCGTAATTTGCATTTCCTCCTGAATAATTGTAAATATAGATGTTATTCTCATCTTTGGCCATATCATACTCCTTTCCATCGATTATTATTTTTACATCCTTTATACCTGCATTATCTGTAATATGCGCAAGAACCGAAATGTTGCCATTGCTTTGCTGTATCTCAGGCAGCATAATTGCATCTATTTTTGGAGGGGAGGCATCATAAAATGGAGGATTTATCGATAGAATAAAGACTGCAAGCCATGTAAAAAAGTAAAAGGCAATAGAACCAAACCATTCTTTTCTGCTGAAATCTTTTACATCAATCTTAAGAAGCTGCAAAATTTTTGCCATGAAACCAATGGAAGCGAGAGCAAACAAAAAGCAGATTGGCCATCTCATGCTACTATCCAAATTTCTCCATATAAAATTACAAATTAAAGCCATAAAAAAGCCAAATAAAAAAGAGATAAATGCGGTCTTTGCTTTTCTTTTCTCTTTTTTCATGAATTCTTCTCTGTCAAATTCAGGCAGTTTTATTTCCTCTTCCATGCTATGCTATATAAAATCGTTTAAAAAGATATCCATATTGATTTTTTGTGTTGAATTAGCCAATGATAACCATTCATTCAAAAATTACGATACCAAAGAATTTTTTAACTTCTTCTTTATCAAACTTGTGCTTATTGAACTGCTATTGCTGGTTATATTTCCTATACTGCTTCTCATAGTCATTTCTCTCTTTTTTCTCATATATGCCGAAACCTTTGAAGAAATTCATTTTGGAAAAAGAGAAGTTGGGCTTCTTGTCATTGGCTCTGTTTCTACAATGTTTTTTGATTTGCCCATCTTCTTATACAGCAATTATTTCCTTGCCATTAATGTTGGCGGCGCTTTAATACCTATTATTCTGTCGTTTTATTTCATAAAGGAAAATGCCCTGTCTTTTTGGAAAGTATTGGCAGGCATTGTTATGGTAGGAATTGTAACTTACATGGTCACATTTGTAACTGATGTGGGTGTTGTTTCCTATTTCCCATTTTATTTTCTGCCTTCTCTGATGGCTATACTGCTGTCGTTTCTTTTCTTCTTTCGGAATCCAAAAACCTGTGTTTTTGCATACACTATTTCTACGCTGGGCGTAATAATAGGAGGAGATTTTTCTCATCTTCCAGAATTATTTGAATTTCCCTTCATGGGATCAATGGGAGGTGCAGGCATATATGACATGGTTTATCTTGCTGGATTGATTTCCTTCTGTGCTTCCTTTCCATTTATAAGGAAGAAAAGACTTAGCAGGGCTGAGAGAAATATAAGAAAAATTGAAAGAGAGGCATATTATGCAGGAAAAATCGCTGGAATAGGGGGAGATTACAGGCATATAATAAGGAAGCTAACTGGCAGAGATGTGGAGGAAATAAAGAAAAGGAGACTGATAAGTGAGATAAATAGGCCACTAATGAGATTTTATGCATCTCCATTAAAAAGAATTGTCGCCTTTTTAATAGATTCTACAATTGTTTTTCCAGTATCAGTTATGCTTCTACTGATTTTCCACATGGAGTTATATATATTCCTTTCCATTTTTCTCCTGATTCAGATTTTTTATTTTACATGCCTTGAATTCTATTTTGGCAGCACCATTGGAAAAGCAATTCTTGATATTGAAGTAAGAAATGTTGCCAATGAAAAAGCAGATTTTATGACGATTTTTACAAGGAATATTATCAGAATCTTGGAATTTTTCGCAATGTTTTATTTAGTAAGTGTATTGCTTATTGTGGCTACTCCAAAAAGGCAGAGAATTGGAGACATAATTGCAGATAGCATAGTGGTGGAGGTAAAATGATTGATTTGCTGTATGCCATATGGCTTATATTTCCTGCTTACGTCGCCAATGCTTCAGCGGTGCTCTTTAAAGGGAAAACACCAATCGATTTTGGAAAAATGTGGCGAGGCAAACCAATATTTGGAAAAGGAAAAACATGGCGGGGGATGGCGGGAGGAATAGCAGCAGGAATAGTAGTTGGCGCTATAATGAATCAAATCTATCCATCATTTGGAAATGGCATAGAAGCTTTTACAGTGCTATTTTCTCTATCATTTGGCGCTTTATTTGGAGATTTGGTGAAAAGTTTTATTAAGAGAAGGATTGGCAAAAAAAGAGGGGAAAAATGGGTTATTGCTGATCAAATCGATTTTCTGCTTGGCTCATTTTTATTTTGTTTTTTGATTAATAAAGAGTGGTTTATCGCCAATTTTAAGGTAGAATATATTGTTTTTCTTCTCATATTCACTCCACTGATACATTTAGCAACAAATATATTGGCGTACCTATTAAAATTAAAGAGGGTGCCCTGGTGATGAAATGGAAGATGAAGAAATAATTGAGTTTATTAAGGAGAGAATAAAGAAACAACGGCTGGAAGACATGAATAAAGAGCTGAGAGAATGGATGGAAGAGCATGGAATAAAGCTGCAAGAAGAGAAAGAGGAAGAAGAAAAAATAGAAGGAAAATGTGAAATATGCGAGATAAGAGATGCAAAATATCGCTGCATAAGATGTGGCAAAATAGCATGCATGGCTTGCTTCTGGACTATGTTAGGAATATGCAAGGAATGTATAACAGAGAAGCAAATGAAGGAGCTAAAAGAGCATTATTTTTAAATGAAGTTCTATTTTGGGAAAGATGATTGACAAAGAAAAATTTGATGACTGGTATAACGAAATTGTCGAAACAGCAGAATTATGTGATAAACGCTATCCAATAAAAGGCATGAACATCTGGAAACCATATGGATGGAAAATTATGCAAAACATAGATGCTTTAATAAGATATGAAATGGAAAGAACAGGGCACAATGAGGTTTATTTTCCTCTTTTGATACCTGAAAGTTATTTCAAAAAAGAGGAGGAACACATAAAGGGCTTTTCAGCAGAAGTTTACTGGGTGACGCATGCAGGAAAAAACGAGCTGGAAGAGCGTCTTCTGCTTCGCCCAACCTCTGAAACAGCCTTATATTCCATCTTTTCCCTCTGGATTCGCTCTCATGCTGATTTGCCATTAAAAACTTTCCAGATTGTGAATACATTCAGGTATGAAACGAAAATGACGAAGGCATTTATAAGAGTTAGAGAGATACATTTTTTTGAGGCACATACATGTCATGCAGACTATGAGGATGCAGAAAGACAGATAAAGGAAGATTTGGAGATAGCAGAGAGATTTTTCAAAAAGCTCTGTCTACCATTTATAGTGAGTAAGCGTCCTGACTGGGATAAATTTGCTGGCGCCTATTATTCCATTGGCATCGATGTTCTGATGCCTTCAATGAAAACCCTGCAGGTTGGCTCCATTCATCAGTACAAGCAGAATTTTTCCAAACCTTTTGAAATAAAATATGAAGGAAAGGATGGCAAGCATTATTACTGTCATCAGACAACATATGGAATGTCTGAAAGAGTGCTTGGAGCAATTGTCGGAATACATGGCGATGAAAAGGGAATAAAGCTCCCATCCTCGATTGCTCCAATAAAAGTTGTTATAATACCTATAATCTTCAAGGGATGGGAAGAAAAAATAATGGAAGAATGCAGAAAAATAAAGGAAGAAATAGAAAAACTGGGGCTCAGTTGCCATATAGATGACAGAGATAAAACACCAGGTAACAAATTTTATGATTGGGAACTCAAGGGGGTTCCTTTAAGAGTAGAAATAGGACCAAAAGATATTGAAAACGAAGTTATAAGCATTGCAACAAGAGACGGCATTAAGAAAAAAATACCAGTAAATGAAATCCAAAAGTTAAAGGAAGAACTGGAAGAATATGACAAAAGAATTTATGCTGAAGCGGAAAAATTCTTGAAAGAAAACATTCATGTTCTAAAAGAAGTTGAAAGCAGAGAAGGCATACTGGAATTGCCGTGGTGTGGAAAAGAAGAATGCGGCATAAAAATGGAAGAAGAACTGGACATGAAGAGCTTAGGCACTCCACTGCCTGAAAAAGAATGCAATGAAAAATGCGCCATATGCAAAGAAAAGGCCACAACCTGGCTTAGACTTGCCAAAACTTATTAGATTTTTCTTCAATTTTTTAATTGTTCCTGAAGTTTTCAGAGTGTTTATTTTACTTCCTTTTATTTTGATGTTGTTTAAAAAATCTATAACTTTGTCTTTTGCAAGATGCTTGCATTTAACTATACCATATTTACCATCATAAAACACAAGCTGTATTTTTGGTGTGGAGTTCTTTATTGCCTCAACAATATCTCTTCTTTCTATGCCCTCGATAGCAAATAATATGTAGCGGTGCCTCCCCCTTTTGTCCTTCACAACCATTATAGCTCGCCAAATTCCTCCTGTAAATCTATGAATAATTCTCTCAGCAAATCCTCAAATATGGTATTTCTGTATTCTTTGGTTCCTCCTTGCGTCTGCACCTTTGCTATGAATTCGCCTCCTTCCTTCAATATTTCTATCCTGCACAAACTTTCTGCTATTGTCACCATTCTGCCACTGTATATATATTGTTTATATAATTTTTTTGTTTTTGAGGGCTCTCGATTAAAGAATGAAAAGCACGATGCCAACTTTTCCTCTTATGATACAGATTATGGTATGCTCGTTTAATTCATAGAATCACAAAATTTTTTATATACTCTCAATTATCAACTAAATGTTTGTTTCAGCAGGCGATTTAGAGAAATATGCATACTGTCCTCTCTCCTGGTGGTTGAGTAAAAAACATAAAGTTGTTTCTAAAACAGGCGTGGCGCATCATAAAAATGTGGAGAATGAGTTAAAAGAAATACAGAAGAAAGAAAAGAAAATTAAATTTTATGAAAAATATACTCTTTTCTTCTCCATTTCTGCTTCAATAGTTGCAATAGCAGGAATAGCTCTTCTATATGGAGAAATGGAAAACTTCTGGAAATATTTTTTCATAGTAATGTCTCTTTTGTGGCTTCTTAATTCATCTTTTTTTCTGTATAGAGCCAGCAAAGTGGAGAGCATTTTGAAAGCCAGATATGAAAAACTTCTTTTAATATCTTCAATGGGCGCCATAATCATAGCTTTCTTTGCAATACTTTTTTCATATCCCGCAAATGCAAGTATAAGCAGATTTGCTGAAATATTGGCTCTTATATGGGTTATACTGGCTAATTTGCTTTTTTATCGCACCCTGTATATGGCAGATGAAATCATTGCCAAAAAGATAAAGTATATACCCTTGAAAGGAGAGATAGAATATGTTGGTGCAGATAGGGAAGGAAAAGAAAGTACAGGTAATGCTTACCGAGTTCCTCACCCATCCTACACTTCAACACCAAGAATAGAACCTACAAATCTTACAATTCAACCTGGAAAATACTCTGAAGATGAACTTTTAAATGAGTTAGAAAATGGTTTACTTATTCAAAATCTTCAAGGAGCTCACAGTAGTAACCCTGAAAGTGGGGAATTCTCTACTGTAGCAACACCTACATGGCATATTAAAAATGGGGAGATTCAATATTCACTTAAGGGTGTGATGATTTCAGGAAACATTTACAATGTTTTAAAGAATATTCCATGTATTGGAAAAAATGTTAGAAAACTTGGTTTTCTCGTTTCACCATGGATTGTTGTTGAAAATGTTAGGGTTATAGGGAGGTTAAGCTAAAAATCATTTTTTCATAGGTATTTTTGCCTCCTTTTCAACCATCTCATTAGGATAAATTTCCACCTTAGCTCCATCAGGAGTAATAAGTTTTTCAATAGTTATCTCATAGTATTCTCTTCCAGGAAGATTTAACTCCTGAATTATTTTTGGAGGGACATAAATCCATCCATCTCTAGCCTTAACTTCGCAGGTAACCTTACGATTTATTTCCTGAATAATATTTCCATCGGAATCTAAAGCCTTTACAAGTGTACATTCAACTTTACATCCCTTTTTAATGTTAAACTGTTTTTTTGTATCAAAAGGTAGGATAAAGTAAATATCAGGTGCAAAGCCTCTTGCTCTTTGAATTATCCTTTCAGGCATGAGTTTCACAAACTCCTTTAACTTTTTCTTTTGCTAAGTTCTGAAACTTCTATTATTGGTGAATGACATTGCTTACAACACCATGTTACAATGTTAAATTTCGGCTTCAATTCAGGGAAAACTTTTTCCTCCCTATACCCCTCATATACTGGCACAAGTTTTTTACATTTACGGCAATAAAACCTTAAACTTTCTAAATTTAACATTAAACTTAACCCCTCCTTTTTTATCCTATTACAGCTAAAACTTCACCTGTTGCAACAGATTTTCCAATTGAAGCATAAATTTGTTTAACTACACCATCAGCTGGAGCTTCTATTATGTTTTCCATTTTCATAGCTTCTAATGCAAAAATAGGTTGACCTTTCCTTACTTTATCTCCAACTTTAACATGAATTTTTACTATCGTTCCACGCATAGGAGCTTTAACAGGTGTTCCTTCAATAACTTCAGCCTTTTCTTCAGGTTTAATCTTGGCAGTTTCAGTAGTTAAAGTAGCAGTGGAAGCTGGTAGGTATTCTAGGATTTCCTGCACTTTAAAACTATAACCGTTTTTTCCTACAAAAAGGTTTATCTCATCAGTAACCTGAGAAGAAAGTTTAACTTCCTCACCTTCGCTGTTAACTTCTTCAACCTCAACAATATGTTCTTCTGAATTTGAAAAAACCTTAAACTTTCTCTTCTTTAAACTTATTCCTACCACCCCACTTTACCCTACTTTTTTTCTTGACTCATCAACTTCCTAATTGCAACTTCATACTGCTCACCAGCATATCTAATTAGATATCTCCTACCTTTTAGGTCAGTTATTAATGGAAGCTCATCTGATGTAAACTCAGGCTTAACTTCACCCCGCAATAACTTTTCAGTTTGTAGCGGATAAATGGCATATGAAATTATGTCCTCCTCTCTAGGTGAGAAACCTTTACTCTCTAACTCCTCCTTACACTTCTTATACATAGGTTCAAGTAAGTCCGCAGGTCTACATGTAATAACTTTATCCTCCCAATCCTTACCTAGAACAGCTTCATAAACTTCTTTAGGAATTTTTCCAGGAGGTTTTCCATACATCCCACGAATATAGTCTACAGTTTCTTTTGTAACTCTTTTATATCTACCAAAAAGCACATTTAAAACAGCTTGAGTTCCAACAATCTGAGATGTTGGTGTAACAAGTGGAGGCCATCCAAAATCCCTTTGCACCCTTGCAGTTTCAACCAGAACTTCAGGTAACCTATCTATTGCACCCTGCTGTTCAAGTTGAACTATGAGATTACTCATCATACCTCCAGGGATCTGATGCATTGTGACTGATGGATCCGCTATTCTAGCTTCATCCCTATGCAGATGTGCATACTTTTTCCAAACTTGTAAAAAGTATTTTCTGCACTCCATTAATAATTCCATATCGTATCCTGGGTCGTAAGGAGTTCCCTGCAATGCTGCAACTACAGATTCTGTTGGAGGATGCCCTGTTCCACATGAGATAGCCGAAATAGCACAATCAATTATGTCAACTCCAGCTTCACATGCCTTCATATAACCCATCATAGTCATACCGCTTGTTGTATGAGAGTGAAGGTCGATTGGTACTCTTATTCCCTCTTCCTTGCACCTATATATGATTTCGTAAGCTCGTTTAGGAGAAATTATTCCAGCCATATCCTTAATACATAAGGAGTCGCAACCCATCTGCTCAAGTTTTTTAAAATTTTCAACATAATAATCAACCGTATGCACTGGACTTATGGTGTAGCATAAACATCCTTGTGCATGAGCACCGATTCTTTTAACAGTTTTTATTGGGACCTCCATATTTCTTAAATCATTTACAGCGTCAAATATCCTAAAATAATCACAACCATTCTTGTGGGCTAGCTCTATAAACTTGATTACAATATCATCTGGAAAATTTCTATAAGCTACAATATTCATAGCCCTTTCCAGCATTTGCATTGGAGTATTAGGCATGGCTTCCTTTAACCTTTTAAGTCTCTCCCAAGGATCTTC
>JAPDJQ010000059.1 GCA_029259015.1 Thermoplasmatota archaeon
GATTATTTAAAATATGCCCCAACATGGGACATGAAATGGAAACTTGTTAATAGAGAGTTAAAAAATGGTTATGTGATGCTTAGCAAAAATGAGGTGGCAAGATTAATTCAGGAAGCAATAAGAAAGAAGATTTACAATGAGCTTTCATACATTTTTGCCCCCCCAGAAGTCAAAAAAGTGTTTAGAAATGAAATTATTGCCATAAAAAGCAGAATTGCTTTTAAAGACAAAAGAGCAAAAATGAAAGAAGTAAATGCAGATTATTTTCCGCCCTGCATTAAAAGTCTTATTTCTGCTGCCAAATCAGGCATAAATGTGCCTCATGTTGGAAGATTTACAATGGTTACTTTTTTGAATGCAATAGGAATGAGTATAGACGAAATTCTCAAAATATTTTCTTCCTCTCCAGATTTCAATGAAGAGAAGACGCGCTATCAAATAGAGCATATTACTGGGAGGATATCAAGCACTGTCTATGCTCCTCCAAAATGCGATACAATAAGAACATGGGGTCTGTGTTATCCAGATGAGTATTGCAGGGGAATAAAACATCCTCTCTTTTACTACAGGAGGAGGAGAAAATGAATTTTTTGAAAAGAAAATTTTATTCATATTATTTACAACCTCACATTGAATTCCCAGATAGAATTGAAAGAAGAGAATATGCATTTATTTTATTTAATGAGGATAGCATGCATCGCCACATTTCCTTTTCTTCAAAAGAAGCTATTCTGACATATTTAAAGGCAAATGTTCCAGCCCATGCCTACTATTCCTCCGCCTATTATCGCACCCCCTCTGCCAGTACAATGAAAGAAAAGCAATGGATGGGAGCAGATTTAATTTTTGATCTGGATGCCGATCATCTGCCAAATATCGAGAATTTAACATATGAAGAAACTCTGCAAGAAGTAAAGAAAGAATTGCTGAAGCTTCTGTCATTTTTAACAGAAGATTTTGGATTTGGAAAACATGACATAAGAATTTATTTTAGCGGGGGAAGAGGCTATCATTGCCATATAAGTAATAAAAGTGTCCTGGAATTAGGAAGCCAGGAAAGGAGAGAAATCGTTGATTACATTACTGCTAGAGGGCTAGAGATAAAAGAAATTGTTGGAGAAAGAAGCATTTATAAAGATAGATTTGTGGACAAAAGGATAGAAATTTATCCAGACCATGGAGGATGGAAGGGAAGGATAGCCAGAGGAATAATAAACTTTTTTAAGCAAATAAAAAGCATGGAAAGAGAGGATGCAATAAAAGAATTAATGAAAATAGAAGGAATTGGAAAAAAGATAGCGGAAGCGCTGTATGATGCTCTTACTGATGAAAGAATGAAAAGAATAGAGAAAGGAATGATTGATCAAGCTTCGGAATTTAGAAGAATTGTGAAGCCATTAATAAAAAGACTTGCTGTCTCTTTACACAGCGAGGCAGACGAGCCAGTTACAGCAGATATAAAAAGACTAATAAGATTGCCTGGGAGTCTTCATGGAAAAACGGGACTTAAAGTTACAAGAGTAGATATAGATGCAATAGAAGACTTTGATCCTTTAACACATGCAGTTGTATTTGGAGATGATATGATTAAAGTTAATGTGGAAAAGCCAATTAAAATAAAAATGAAGGAAAATGTTTTTGAACTGGAAAAGGGAGCTGCTACTGTACCAGAATATCTTGCAGTTTTTTTGGTTGCTAGGAAAATGGCTGTCGCTTAAATTTCCTTAAATTTCTTTTTCATGTATACTGCTCCAACTACAACAGCTGCCACCAAAAATGCTATGACATATAAGCCAAAGCCCTTTTCTTTTATTTCATGTGGATATTCTGTTGCTCCAAATAATGCATGTCCATCTATGACTTCATAGCTTTCTATTGCATCTGGCTTTTCCCATGAATATAATGGACTCCATACCTTCAGATCTGGGTCGCCGAAATAACAGACATTCTCCTTTATATCCCACCACCACTGCTTGGTTAGATATCCTATGCCTGTATGCATTATTCCATTAGTGAATGCCTCTCCAACAGTTTTGCCTAATGCTATATCTCTGGCAAACATTTCCATGGCAAAGGCAGAATACCAGGATGTTTCCCATGGATCTATAACCTGAAATACAGAGCCATGCCTTACCAGTGTCAAATGCAAATATGTATTGGAAATTAGACATGAACCAGCATTAAAACCACATGAATGAATGTTGCCCAAAGCTTTATCCATGTCATAGCCAGTATAATCCTTTGTTCTAAGCCTTCCAAACAGCACTGTTATAATATTTCCATCATATCCTGCTTTTTGTCCAATCCATGTATTCTTTATTATTGGTATGTCGCTCAGCCTTGCAGGAACAATATCCACACCAAGCAATTTACTCTGCGACAATACATCTGGTTCTTCAGTACTTCCATCCAGATAGCCAGGCAAGTAAATCTCATAGCCACGCCATGGATTTGGCTCGATGGTGGGCAAACTGATATTTATTCCAAAGAATCCCGGCACTCCATATGGATCCCAGAATGACAAGCTACCAGAACCACCATGCCATCCATGCGTACATTCAAGCCACATTATGACACCGCGATTCAAATTCTCCATGGTAGCAGAAAAGTTAGTTGTAAAGGCAATGTCATAGCCTGCTTTTTCAAGATAAAATGGAACTATCTCGCTTTCTGTCAAATCTGGCCAGTATGCACCATATTTTCCATATTTGGCTAAAACATTATTATCTATTGGATTATTAGATGGCTCATAATATGGAGTCACACCACTTGCACATGTATAATTGAAGCCCCAATATTTGCTGGCTCTTTCATTAAAGCGATGACAATATGTAATCCATGAATTCAGCACTGGATAATAGAATTGTTCTTCTTGGCTCGGCTTGAGTATTTTTAAAGCGCCACTTGGCATCCTAACGCTTTTACTTCCATTGATGAGCATTATTCCCTGCTTGCTTAAAGCAGGATTTGCAAATATTACAGCAGGATAGAAAACGCTCCTGCATATCCAGTAGGATGTATCAACTGGCGAGCCCATTATTCTGCCAGAATAGGCAACGCCTACAAGCATTCTGTCCCATGGCGTACCAATATCAAATTGTCCTGCAACTGTTATAATGCTTTCTATTTCTCCTGGCTCATCTAGACCAACGCTGCCTAGAAAATCATATACTTCCTTGCCACTCAGATACATTGCTGCGATATTTGGCTCCTCATCTCTTATAGCATGCTTCTTCCACCATTCATTATGCCATACCACCGCCTTTGATAACTGGCTATGCATATCAACAGCTATTAATGGCGCTCCATGATGAGCAGCAAGATAGGCAGCAGGCGCAACATATAATGCGCCATTTTTCTCCCCCTCTGGCTTTAATTTTTCTACAAGCCAGTAGCTCCAGGGATCGATGGTTGTGAAAACAATATCATTTTCCTGAGTTGTGTTCCTTATTTCCTTATAGAGAGGTATGAGGTCATTGAATTCTTTTTTAATGTCCACCATTGTCCCAATTTCTTCTTTAACACTTGATTTTCCTCCTATATCTATGAAATATATGTTTCTTACTCCTAGTTTTTTCATTGTTTCTATAACAGAATCTGGCACTTCATCTGGCTTTACATATAGCAAAGGAGCATTGATTAAAGAAGCGTAAACAGCTCCTTCAGCAGCATTCATTATATAATTTGCCTGTTTCTCTGGCAGCTTGCATTCCCAAGAATATTTGAGAGTGTAGCTAATTGAGGAATTTGCCTCTGTTAACTGAATAATAACTGCCTTATATTTTCCCTCGCCTAACTGATCTAGATGTAACTTCTGCTTTGATGTGTTTGTTTCTGTTGCTACTCCTACAGCAACATTATTTTCATCTACAATTATAAGGCCGAGTTTTCCATCTCCCTTCCAAGATAATTCAAAATCAACATTTCTTGCCATGAAAGGCGGCACATCTGGAAGCTCAATTTCCTCTCCTGGATATAGTTGCAAATCAATATAATATGTAACCTTTCCAGTAAGCATATCTTTTGCTCTCTGCCCTATTGTGCCATGCCTCTCCCCAAATATACCCTTTGTTGGAATGTCCACAATGGCTGCTTTCCATTTTCCTGGATTATACACATATGTTTCAAGCTCTTCATATGGCCCAACTAAAATATTCCAGTTTTCTGAGGAAGCTACTTGCATTAACTCGTCTTCATAATAACAATAAAGCTGCAAATCAGGATCTGCAGCAGGGATTGTTAAGCCTCCTTGTAACAAACCGAGGGTTGCTAAAAACATAATATTTGGCAGCCAGCTTACAGATGGCCAGTATAAATCAGCTTTTATATATTTATATTCAGGGGGAACGTAAAAATCGCTGTATTGCGGAGCTATTGAATCCTGTTTTACTCCTGTCAGAGTTATTTCTTTTATTTCCTTTGGAGAAATTGTCCCGCTTACTTGATTTTCTGTCCTATTATAACTGCCATATAAAACATCCCCAACAACTGCAACAACAGCTTCTTTACTATAACTCCAGTCATGCAGGGCAATTTTACTTGCTATTTCATAAATATCATTGCTCTTTATTACCGTATAATTGTCTGCTTTCCAAGGTTTCTCATCCACATTTATATATTCTATCTCCTTAAACTTTCCAGAATAAATCTTCCAATCCTCCATAAAGTAGTCCAATCCTTGGCGGGCATTCAAGGAAAGCTCTTCTTCTTTCCCTTTCCTATAATCATCATAGAAAAGGAGAGGATATGAATATATTCTTCCAGTACTTTTATCATAAAATACGCTTGCTGGTATCGCCGCCATATAAGCAAAATCATCCACCAAGCCATTCTCATCAAATTTTACAAATGTTGCCTTTTTCACAGGCACTACTTTTGCCCAGGAAACCCCTTCGAATCCAGATGGCAATTCTTCTATATCTTCTGCTATGGTTGGTAAGATAAACATTGAAACTATGATCAAAGGAATAACCTTGCGCAGCATGGTAAATAAATGAGATATTAATATTTAAGTATTTCATGTATTATCTTTATGCTAAGCTATTCAAAACTCCGTAATATTGAACAAAGAGAGAAGGCATCTCCCTTTTTAACAGACATAGGTCCAGATTTTTATAAGCAGGCAATTCAGCATATAAAAGAACTTGAGGAAAGAGTAGAGGAGGAAAAAATAAAAAATCCTGCATCTAAAAAACTTGTTTTGCTTGCAGATGAGTTAAGAAATACCAAAAGAGTTTGGGAAAATATATTTGAAAGAAGAGAGAAAAAGATTGTACTGGCTGCTCTATCAGCAGTAAGAGGCGGCAAGGCAATACCTGAAAATTTAACAAGAGAGGAAAAGGTATTTTATGATGCGCTAGTAAGTCTATTGAAAGAGCACAGGAAAAGAATTTTTGAAAATCAAGAAAAAGAATTTGTGATAGTTAGAATTACAGAAGACATTCCTCAATTTGTGGGAAGCGATATGAAAAAATATAGCTTAAAAAAAGAAGATGTTATTTCTCTGCCTCCAGATGTGGCAAAAGTTCTTTTAGCAAGAGGGGCGGCGGAGGAAATTAAGGCGGATTTTTGATTTCTTCCAGAAGCTTTGACATTATCTCTCCTGCTTTGCCTCTCAGCTTATAATCTGCAATATGACTTATCATTGTGTCTTCTCTATTTATTTCAATAATAGTTGCTCCTTTTCTTTTTGCTATTAAAGGAAGCTCAGCAGCTGGATAAACAACACAGGATGTTCCTATTACAAGCATTAAATCACATCTATTTGCCATATCAAATGCTTTTACTAATGCATCTCTTGGAATTGCTTCACCAAAGAAAATTATATCTGGTTTGATTATTCCCTCTCATTTGCACTTTGGAGGTAATTCTTCCAGATTTATTTCATCTATGCCATATTTTGCTCCACATTTCATACATGTAAGCCTGTTAAAATTTCCATGAAATTCGATTACATTTTTACTTCCCGCTTTTTGATGCAAGTTATCTATATTCTGGGTTATCACCGCCTTTAATATGCCTTCCTTTTCCAGTTCAGCCAGAGCATAATGGGCAGGATTTGGCTCCACATCTTTAAAAGTCAATAGCATCTCTGCCAGCATTTTCCATACTTTGGCTGGATTTGCCATAAAATTTTCTATGTAGCCATATTCATTTATGTCGTATCTGCTCCATAATCCATTTTTGCTTCTAAAATCTGGAATGCCCGATTCTGTTGAAATTCCTGCTCCTGTCAAAGCTATTGCAAATTTTGCCTCCTTTATTTTTTCTGCGACCTCCTTCATGTTCCTTCCTTCCAGCTTTTCATATACTTTATCTGCTCCCTCGTAAGCTTATCTATTTTTATGCCCATTGTCTTCAATTTTCTTTTTGCTACTTCTCTGTCTATTTCCTCCGGCACTCCATAAACTTTGTTCTTCAATTTGCCTTTATTTTTAACAAGCCATTTTACAGCCAAAGCCTGATTAGCAAATGACATATCCATTACATCTGGAGGATGTCCTTCAGCAGCAGCCAGATTCACAAGCCTTCCTTCTGCCAGCAGATAAATTTTTCTCCCATCTTGCAGTGTGTATTGAGTTACATTTTCTCTTATTTCTTCCTTGCTAACTGCATTTTCTTCAAGCCACTTAACATTTATTTCATTATCAAAATGGCCTGAGTTGGCAAGTACAGCACCATCTTTCATTCTTTTGATTGCATCTCCATCAATAACATGCTTATTACCTGTTACAGTAACAAAAATATCTCCTATTTTAGCTGCCTCCTTCATGGGCATCACTTGAAAACCATCCATGGCAGCTTCTAAAGCTTTAATTTCATCTATTTCGCACACTATAACCTTTGCTCCCATCCCTCTTGCTCTATTAGCCAAGCCTTTTCCACACCATCCGTAGCCAGCAACAACAAAATTTTTGCCAGCAAGTAATAAAGAAGTTGCCCTCAATATTCCGTCTATTGTTGACTGACCTGTTCCATATCTATTGTCAAAGAAATGCTTTGTCATTGCATCATTTACTGCTATGATAGGATAGTGTAATATGCCTTCTTTTTCCATCACGCGCTGCCTGTTAACGCCTGTTGTTGTTTCCTCTGTGCCGCCTATAACATATTTAAGCAAATCTTTTTGCTCTGTATGCAATGTGGTAATCAAATCTCCTCCATCATCCATTGTAACATGGGGCTTTATTTTCAGAACTTGCTCAATGCACCAGTAATATTCCTTATTATTTCCACGCCATGCATATACAGCTATACCATTTTTTGCGAGGTATGCAGCTACACTATCATTTGTTGAAAGAGGGTTAGAGCCAGCTAAAGCGACTTTAGCTCCTCCTGCCTTTAAAGTTTTTATCAGCACAGCCGTCTCTTTTGTCACATGGAGGCATGCAGCTATTCTTACTCCTTTCAATGGCTTCTCCTTCTCAAAATCTTTTCTTATATCCATTAAAACCGGCATATGCTGCTCAGCCCATCTTACAAGTTTTTCTCCTTCATCTGCCAACTTTATGTCCTTCACTTTATATTCCATGGATGGAAAACAGAACCAAGTTTAAATTATTTTGTTGCAATTTCAACAAATTTCAGATACAAAAATACTGTATTTTTCCATATTCCAGTCATCATTTATCAAAACTTTTTAATAAACCTTTTTGTTTTACTTTAAAAGTTTGAGGGTGGTATTCATGAAGAAAATTGTTGAAGAAGCTATTGCGAGAGCGGGAAATAATGAAACTGTAACATTATCTGAGGAGGATCTAAGAGAAATGGAAGAAAGAAATAAGGAGCTGGAAGAAGTTCTGGCAGGGTTAACAACAAACATAAAAGTGGTTGGCTGTGGAGGAGCTGGAACAAACACCATAGAAAGATGTTTTGAAGCAAAAATATATGGAGCAGAACTAATCGCCATAAACACCGATGCTCAACATCTTTTGCATGCAAAAGTTCCTCATAAAATTCTCATAGGCAAACACGTCACAAAAGGCTTGGGAGCTGGCTCATTGCCAGAAAAAGGAAGAGAAGCAGCTATCGAAAGCGAGAATGAAATTAAGAAAGTGCTCGAAGGAGCTGATATTGTTTTTATCACCTGCGGACTTGGCGGCGGAACAGGCACAGGCTCAGCCCCAATAGTGGCAAGGATTTCAAAGGAAATAGGTGCCCTGACTCTTGCAATAGTAACGCTTCCTTTTAGTGTAGAAGGACGTGTGAGAAAGGAAAATGCTGAAATGGGTCTCGCACGTCTTAAAGATATAGCCGACACTGTCATAGTCATCCCAAATGATAAATTGCTGGAAATAGCTCCTCGTTTGCCCTTGAACAAGGCATTTAAGGTGGCAGATGAGATTTTAATGAGGAGTATTAAGGGAATAACTGAAATGATTACAAAGCCTGGCTTAATTAATCTTGATTTTGCTGACTTAAAGACAATAATGAAGCAGGGAGGAGTTGCGATGATTGGACTTGGAGAATCTGATAGCGAGAATAGAGCTGTAGATGCAGTAAATGAGGCTTTGTCATCTCCATTGCTAGATGTGGATATAAGTGAAGCTTCTGGCGCTCTAGTAAATGTGATTGGCGGAGAGGACATGACAATAAAAGAGGCAGAAGGAGTTGTGGAAGAAATTTACTCCCGCATTAATCCAGATGCAACAATAATCTGGGGAGCAGGGATTGATCCGAGCTTAAAGAGCACAATAAAAGTAATGATTGTGCTTACTGGCGTCAAATCAAAGCAGATTTTAGGACCTTCTACTGAAATAGAAGAGAAAGAATATGGAATAGATATGATAAGATAAACATGAAGCTGATAGATAAAGCGTGGGAAGTACAGCGTAAAATAGAGCAGCGTTTCCAGCGAATAGGCAAAGGAAAGTATGGGCGAGTATTCAAAATGGCTCGCAATCCTGATCCAGATGAATACACAAAAACTGCTCAGATGACTGCCATTGGAATTTTAATCATTGGAATCATTGGCTTCACAATTTTCATTCTGGCAACTGAAGTTGCGCCATGGATTGCTGAGAAAATAGGGATTTAATATGACAAAGATTTTCGTAATTAAAACACAGGTTGGTCAGGAAGAAAACGTTGCAAATTTATTTGAGAAAGCGAGTAAAAGAACTGGAAAGATTTATGCCATACTTGCTCCAAAAGAGTTAAGAGGTTACATTTTTGTTGAAGGCGAGGATATAGAAACTATAAAGAGAATAATAAGACACATGAGATATGCAAGAGATGTGCTTGATCAGGACATAAAAATAGAGGAGATAGAGCATTTTCTGTTCCCGCCTTCTGCAGTTGCGAATATAGAAGAAGGAATGATTGTCGAATTAATAAGTGGGCCATTTAAAGGTGAAAAGGCTAAAGTTACTCGCATTGATGATGCAAAAGAAGAGATTACAGTCGAGCTATTAGATGCAATGGTTCCAATTCCCATCACAGTTAGAGGAGAACAGGTTAGAATACTGAAGAAAGAGGAGGATTAAAATGGCAGAAGAAGTGGAAGTTTTAGTTGAAGGCGGAAAGGCTACAGCAGGTCCACCAATAGGCCCAGCTTTAGGCCCTCTAGGCTTAAATGTGGTAGAAGTAGTGAAGAAAATAAACGAACTTACAAAAGATTTCCAGGGAATGAAAGTACCAGTTAAAATAATCGTTGACCCAGCAACAAAAAATTATGAGCTTAAGGTGGGCACACCACCAGCATCTGCGTTGATCATGAAAAGAGCGAATATTGAAAAAGGGTCATCAGATACAACTGCACCAGTAGGCAACATAACAATGAAAGATGTCATAGATATTGCAAAGATGAAAAAGAATGATTTAATGGGCAAAGATTTGAAGGCGAAAGCAAAAGAAATCGTAGGAACATGCGTTTCCATGGGAGTAACTATAGAAGGCATGAACGCAAAAGAAGTAATTAAAAAAATAGAAGAAGGAGAGTTCGACGAACTCTTTAAAGAGGATTGATTACGAAAATCTCTACCTCTTCACTCTTTTTATTTCCTGCATTGTCATATGCAATAACTTTTACTGTATGTGTTCCAAATACTTTTTCTTCCCATGTCCATTCATATGGAGTTGTGGTATCTTCAGCCTTATATTCTCCATCGATATAGAATTCTACTTTTGCAATACCTGCAAGTTCATCTGTTGCCTGCGCAACTATTGTTATTTTTCCAATAATTATAGCTTTCTGGCCAAGTATTGGCAACACTTCTCTATCAAAAATGTAAAGCTTGCCAGGATGTGGTTTTTCAATAGCCAAGGAAGGCTTTGAATTATCAACAGTAAATTTGGCTGAAATATCTTTGCCTGTATTTCCTACTTCATCTACAGCAGAGATTTGTATTAAATATTCATTGCCATCTTCCAAGCCAGTTGTATTCCATAAATACTCGCCATCATTTTCTGTGTTTCTAACTATTCTATGCCATGTTAGGCCATTGTTTGGGCTGTATTTTATTGTTATACCTGTTATCTCTCCATTGTCTGTTGCTTCCCATTTTATTAAAACTTCTCCTCCTACAACTTCTCCTCCTACAGGAAATACAACTTCAACATGTGGAGGAGATAAATCTTCGATTTCAAATTGATATACGCTGCTAACATTTGAATTGCCTGAAGTGTCGATGGCATAAATGTAGAATTCATAGGTGCCAATTAAATTGTATGACCTGCTGGAATAATATATGCTATCTGTTTTATTCTGGAAAATGCTGAAGTTTTCGTAGCTTCCATCTGGATATGTTACATTAATGCGAACATCTTCAACAGCTACATTATCTGTTACGCTGGCAGAGATGGTTAAATTTTTACCCACATCCTGTATAGCAGGGCTTGCTGCCACATCTTCTATTGCTGGAGGGATAAAGTCTCCTTCTATTATTTCAAATTGGTATGTGGCAGAAATAGCTTCATTTCCATTTACATCTCTTGCATATATAGAGAAGTTATATATGCCAGCAAGGGAATATGCCTGGTTGAAATAATATTTGCTGTTATGCTGCATTATAAATTCATGGAAGGTTGCATCAGGATATGTTATATTCACTTTTACTTCAGCAACACCAAAATCATCTGTTACAGTGCATGAAATGTTGACATATTCATTAATTTGCTGAACATCTGGATTTGCATTTATGTTGCTTATAACTGGCGGAGTATTATCAACTATACTAAATGAATAATTGAGCCATCCAATATTGCCAGCATCATCCATTGCCCTTATTCTGAATGTATAATCTCCTGCATTTAAGTTATAATAACTCTTTTGTTTGGTATAACCCCATGCACTCCAATCTGTATCATATCCATCGAGCATATATGAAAATGTTATGTTTTCCTCTGGTGATGTATCATCTGTTGCAGTCCATTCAAAATAGATGTCTCTATAGTTTATTATTGCAGGAGGATAATCAATTAATGTTATGTCTGGAGGAGTGAAATCTCCCTCTTCAGAGACAGTAACACTTCCATTAATTATATTAACATTTGTACTCCCCTGAATAACAGCATTTTCAATATTTATATAAGATATACCAGCTGATATTGCTTGAAAAGTAATAATTGCAAGCGTTCCCTCTGTTGTTATATCCTCACTTGATGCACCTATAATGTATGTGATTGTGCCATTAACATTATCTATTTCTGCTACTCCAGGCAAATCCCCTAGCCAAATATCAAACATTCCTCCATTTTCAACACTTATCGCCTGGAGTATGGATGGGTCAAACATAATGTCACATGCTGCTGACGAAATGGGCTCTACAGGGGTGATATTTATTTTCAGTGTAAAAGTTTCCCCTAAGCCCACAATTTTTTCTTGAGGGACTATTGAGATGGTGTTTAAATCTTCTCCTTTTGAATACCCTGCCAGAATAGAGATGAGTAAAATCGTTATGACTATTCCAACCTTTCCTTTCATTTTAATCCTCCTTAGTATGTAATATATAACTCTATTTAAATTTTCACAAATTAAAGAATAAAAAAATAATAAAAAGAGATGAAAAAAAGAAGAGAGATTAGCTGCTCTTTGTTCTCTTCTTCCACACAGCCACTACTGCAACAGCTATTATTATTAGCACCACTATTATTATCAGATAAAGCCATATGTTCACTTTTTCTTCAGTGACTTTAATCTGGAGTACTGTCTGATGTGTTGCCCCATCATTATCTATTACTGTTAGAGTTACATTGTATGTTCCTGCCTTAATATAGGCATGTGTTGGATTGATTTCATAACTTATGTTTCCATCACCGAAATTCCATGTGTAATTTACTATGTTGCCATCATCGTCAAAGGATAATGTGGCATTGAATTTTATTTCTTCTCTTATCTTTGGCTTATCTGGCTCATAAGTGAATTTTGCTACTGGCGCAACATTTGCTACTTCTATTATCTTTTGTGCTGTCTCAGTTGCTCCCTTATCATCTGTTACTGTTAACTTAACAATATATGTGCCATTATCTGCATACTTATGGGTTGGGTTCTGTTCATTGCTTGTTGTTCCATCTCCAAAGTCCCAGTGCCATGCAACAATCTCGCCATCCTCATCTGTTGATTGATCAGCAAATGTTATTGTATCCAAATCGGTTGGTTGCTGTGGAGAGAAACTGAAATCTGCTACAGGTGGTTTATTCTTTAATATTTCAAAAGTTACCTGATGTTGCACGCCTTCATTTCCTGCATTATCAACAGCATAATATACTATGGTATGGGTTCCTTCAGAGCTTACAACATCACTTCCTGAATTTCCTGGGAATATCTGCCAGTTTCCTCCATCAAGTCTGTATCTAATTTCTTTTACTCCTGCAAGATTATCAGATGCCTGCAAAACAACTGTTACATCGCTCGTATATTTTCCATCTTCATATGTTCCTTGTAAGGTGTGCGTTGCTGTTGGCTTTGTTGTATCTACTGATACATCAAATTCATCAGATGCATTATTTCCTGCATCATCCCTTGCATAAAAGCTTATAGTATAGATTCCATCTGATAAATTAAATGGCCCAGTATAATCCTGCCATGCTCCATTTACCTTGTACTTAAATTCTGCTAAATTGTCATCAAATGCTGATAATTCAACTGTAACTGTGCTTACATACCATCCGTTTTCTCCTAGGGTGCCCGTAATATTATATGAAAGAGTTGGCAATGTTTTATCTATCTTTATTGTTTCACTCTTCTCTGTCTCTGTATTTCCTAAATTATCCACTGCATAATAATAAAGAGTATGAATTCCATCTGCTGTTATATCAAATGCTCCTGTATATTCTGTCCAGTTTCCATCATCAATCTTATAGTAGATTGCTCCTACGCCACTTCCATTTATATCAACTGCGGTTAAATTAACTGTAACTGTGCTTACATACCATCCGTTTTCTCCTAGGGTGCCAGTCAATTCTATACTTGTTACTGGTGGAGTATTGTCGACATATACTGTTACATTATCAATTGGGCTTGTATTATTGAATTCATCTTCAGCGTAATATTCAATATAATACATTCCTTCTTCTGGGAGATATATGATGGCGTTTGTATTTACTGCTTCACTCTGCCATCCTTGCCAGCTTCCATTCCATATGCGATAGTAAACAGTGTAATCATGGGCATCGGTTGCATTAATGTAAATAGGCGTTAAGGATGAAACCCAGTTGCTTCCATTATAATAAGGTGTACCAAACTCAAGTGTCACATCTGGAGGAGTTAAATCTGCCTCTAGAGTGGCATTTTGTAAAATTGAATAAAGATGTTCTCCATCAACATCTATAATATCCATGTTGGTAATGTTAATGTCTGTTACTGCTGTTTGCAACGGCGTAAATTCTATTGTTGCTAAAGTGCCAGCATTTGTTACTCCTGGAGGAATTGGTGTCTGAATAGCAAATATACTCACGACACCAGCAACATTATCTATGTTAGGAGTTAGAGTACTAAACAGCCCTCCATCAGTCACTCCAGTTACCTGGAAATAATTTGGATCAAAAGTAATGTCGAAGGTCATAATAGAGAGTTCGTTTCCATTGGGATCTACAGTAACGTCAAAGAGAGCTGTCTCATTTCCTATCAAATTATAAGCTGGCTCAATCGAAACATATACTGGATAATTTCTCACTTCAACAGTTGCATTATTTAAAGTTAAATCATATGGAGGTACCAAGCAGTCTCCGCTTGATAGATTTATGAATGCAGTTCCAACTTTTTCTTTTGCCTTAAAGGTGATTCTAGCAAAAACACCTCCTGAAACAGGTGTAATGTTTTCTCCAAGTGGAACCATTCCCCATATATCACTTATGGTACCGTTTATGTTGTCTATAGTACCGTTTGAAGCCAATGTATCAAATATATCTCCATTCTCAACCTTGATAGCCGTTAATAAAGAGGCATCAAATGTGAGCCAACATTGCACAACGGTAATATTTTCTGCATCTACTACAATGTCCACAGTAAATGTATCATTGAAATAAACCGCCTGATGTGAAGGCAGAATACTCATTGTTGCTGTTCCATTTTCTCCATGTGAAACAGGTAAAACTAAGGAGAATAATAGAATAAAGGGAAGAGAGGCGATTATTGCTTTCCTTATGCTTTTCATTTTCATCATCCCTCCTTTAATGCTCAACCAGTCCATTTCAGTATTAGCATGTAGATATCATCTGCATTTATTACGCCGTCTTTGTTCAAATCTTCAGGTATCCATCCTGGGGTGCCTGTTTCCTCCCAGTGTAATATTATCTGGTACAGATCCATTACGTTCACTCTGCCATCTCCATTGATGTCCTCTGGTATTGGTGGTACATAGCAGCTTGCCTCAGCTGTTGGAGTTGTTGATTTGGCATTGCCTAGGTAGTCCTCTGCATATACATAGAACTCATAGTAGCCAGGCTTGTAATATGTTGGATGTGGTGCATATATGAACTGCCATGTATAGCTGTCAACGTCTTCAACGCTTCCATATTCCATCCATGATGTCCATGTTACACCATCTTCGCTGTATCTGTAGTACAATGTCAACTTCTTCACTCCAACCACATTATCACTTGCAGTAACTGTTATGTTGAATGGCATTGTATCATTTCCTTCTATGGATATACTTGTTACTGGAGCTGTATCATCGATTATGAACTTCTGCTTGTACTCATCTGTAATGTGTCCAAGCATGTCTGTTGCCTTGAAGAATATGTGATACAATGTTCCTTCAGCCAGTCCAAAGGCGGCAGGTGTAAATGAATGACTTGCTGTGTGTGCGCCGTCATAACTTGCTGTCTCATACCATGTTATGCCATCGAAGCTCCAGAATATCTTGTCAATGCCTGCATCGTCTTCTTCTGGCATATCTGTTGCATTCAACCATATGAGAGTATCGCTTGTAATTGCATGTCCTATCTCTTCGCCAAGATTTATTTCAATGCATGGCTGTCCATATTCTTTGGTTATTACCGGTGGCTCAGTATCAGGTATTACCCAGCATTCTGCATCATATGTTCCGTGCTCGAATGGTGGCTGTTCTTCATTGGCGAGGCAATCATATGCAATTGACTTGAAGCGATACCATCCTGGTCCTTCTGGAGCATCAAATGAGAATGTCCAGTTCGGCACATCATTTCTCAGATCCCATGGAACTTCATATGTTGCATATAGCTTCCAGTCTCCAAATGTTACATTGTTGGAGCTGTATGAATAATACACGTCAACCTTGCATACACCTATTGGTCCAACTGCCTCGAATCCAAAGTCTTCAATGTCCACCACTGTTATATCAAATGGAACTTCTTCTCTCACATATGGAACTATGTCATCAACTCTTGAAATTGGTGGCATTGCATCAACCCATAAGTGCTGCTTGCTTAGCTGGTAGTCTTCGACATGGCTTACGTTATCAACAGACCAGTGAAAGAGTTCAACTATTCCTGCATCCAAACTTGGATTGGATTCGAAGTAGTCTATGATATCATCATAGCCCATTATCTGGGCAGCCTCATCAACTGTAAACCAGTGCTTGCTTGTTGTGAATACTCCTGGATAATATGGCTGTTCAAAGGTATCGGCTCCATACTTCCAGAGGAGTATTGGATCCTCCTCCCAGAACTTGTACCATGTTTCATTCACGCCACTATCCCAGATGAAATTGTCTGTTCCATTGAGCCATATCTTTGTGCTTGGAGATACCCAGTGTATTACTTCTCCTCCCGCAATCTCCTGCTCAATAACTGGTTCGCTGAATTCTTTCTTGGTGCGTGGTGGTGTGCAGTCAATACATACATCCTGTTTCTGTTCGCCAATTGTCATGTTGTTGTAGTCATACACCTCCCAGTGTATCTCATACTTGCCACATGGATCTCCATTAACGAGTTCTCCGAGATGTATCCATATTGCAAAGTAGTCATCCCAGTATCCTCCATCATAGAATATTCCATCATATGGTGAGGAATCATACAATGAATATGCCCTCGTCCATGGAATTATTGGCTCCCAGTATCCAGCTCCTCCAAACACATCTCTTATCTTCAGTGTCCATACACCAGTGAAATCAATATCCTCAACATGGTACCATCCATCATCGTACATGGTGTCGTATGGAGATGTCCAATATACATACATGTAATCAGAAACGCTCCAGTTGCCGTCTCCGTTGGTATCTATCCAGTCATAGATATAGCCAGCTTCTTCTCCTTCGATATACACTGTTGCTCCGTAATATAGTGTTGGTAACTCATTTGTTAACAACTGTATCTCAACCTCATTTGATACCCATCTCCAGACAGTGTAATCAATATACCATATTCCAGTCTGACACTCTGTATTATTTGGCAGGTCTGTTGCATTTATTATGAACCATGTACAGTTCTGGAAGTATATTGTGTTGTCTGGGCCGTAATAAACATTACCATTACTCACTTCAAACTCTATATCTGTTACAGGTGCTTCATCATCTACGCCAACATGCCATACATTTGGCTCTTCAGTGTTGCACAAGTCATCCTTGCTGAAGTAATACAGCCAGTGCTCGCATCCTTCTGTGAAGTTGAATGGTTCTGTGTATTTCATCCACCAGTAACCATCAATTTCATCTGCATAACTCGATACGTTTATATCTCCGCCCCAGATAGCACCAGGTGTTTCAGCAGTTGGATAGTATTCATACTCTCCACTGCTCTCATTATACCATACCCATCTGTAGTATGTTGCATTGCTCCAGTTGTATGGATATATGCATGGCTCTGTGCCATAATGAATTGCTGTAAGATTGATGTAATCATTTATGCATATGACAGATGGAAGAGAACCTCTGCCATAACCATCGTAATAGTCATTCTTCGGTATTTCTGGATGGTCCGCCCATTCAACTGTTAGCTCTGTATATGGAGCTGTTCCATCAACATACCAGCGCTCGTGGAATATCTCTGTTCTGTGGCATACATTGTCTTTGGCAAAGTAATACAAGTCGTGTATACATTCCTCATTGAATATTATGTCTACCTCATCGTCATATACAACATACCACCAGTAATCAGTTATATTTTCGTCGGTATATCCATATCTTTCTGCTAATTCTTTTCCATGTACAATCTCATCATATCCAGTTCCATATCCGTCTCCTTGTGGTGGATATGGATATTCCTCTCCGCCAGTCTCATATCTCCAGAATATTGCCTCAACACCTGCATCACACTCGCTATCTATTGGTTGATCTATAACTTCAAGATGTATTGGTGCTCCTTCTCTCAGGAAGCCTAATGATGTGATGTTGATGTTATCAACAGCCCAATACTCATTATAATAACCTGAGCCAGTGAATCCGTCTCCATAGTTTGTAGTGAATCTAAATGCTATGTAAACATCCTTACCAGCATAATCCCATAATGAGATATCTACTGTTCCTGATTCACTGTAATTACTTGCATCCCAACTCCTGAGCACGGTAAAGTCAGCTGGATCTGTTCCTGTTGTCGATATTAGCACCTCTCCTTTTCCTCTGTTGCAATACCATTCATTATAGAATGTCAGATTGCTGAATTTCGGCAAGTTTGGAATCAATGGGCTAATGAGCCATTCATCCTGCTCGCCATGCCATGGCATAATTAAAGCAGCGCTGTAACGGAATAGATTTGAATCGGGATGTGACCATCTATCCCATGTCTGATAATCTGTATCGTTGATGGCATCATAGTCTCCATAACTCTTTTCCATCCAGCCAGCTGGTGGGAAGCTTCGTTCAAATCCATCTTCAAATGTTGTCTCTGTTATTTCTCTTATTTCAACCTTTACGTCGTCAACATACCAGCCACCGTCTTTAACAGAATTGTCACTGTAAAATCTATATCTTATATACACCGTTTGTCCAATATAGCCACTTATATCAACGAATTCCTGTACCCAATCTCTGCTTCCAGTATATGTTGCAAGTGTTGTCCATGTTGTTCCGTCTGTGCTTATCTCAACATAACCATAATCGGCATCCTCCTCCATGTCATATGTATGCCAGAACATGAGCATTGCTTTCTTGCCAGTATATGTTGCATCTGTTAAATCAATTGCTGGAGATATTAGGGCATCGTTCATGCAATTGAGGTACATACTGCTTGAGTCATCTCCACACCACCATGAATGATTATACGAATGATAATCAGTATCCACAATATGCCATCTGCTTGTTTCAAGCATTTCTCCGACCCAATTGCTCATATCGGGACTGCCAACAGTTCCGAAATCATCAAAGAAGAATGGAGTTGTTGAATTGGAAACATTCACACTATCGATGAATACTCCATTTGCAGGCACTGCATCATCATCGCTGACGAAACGGAATCTTATCCATACGGTATCATTTCCAATATAATCTGATAAATCAATTGATTCCCATTCCCATGACTGATCTGCTGTAAATGTTGCCAAAATATCCCAGTTACTGCTATCATTGCTTGCCTCAACATATAGTGTATCTCCACTCACATCCATCCATAATGTAAAGTTAAGCCAGACTGTATCAGACGGATCTAAAGATGAGAGATCTATCGGATTAGCAATCGTCAATGTATCATTCCAGTTGCAACCATACTGTCCAAAGCCATTATAGTTTGGCAAACTTCCGTCATAACAGTTGACTGCTGGTGCAGGCGGAGTATCCAGATAAACAGGTACTCTATTCACTGCAGTCCAATAGCTACCAGTAACTGTCAAGTCCTCAATATCCCATGCCATGCTATCTTCAATGTCATCCTCAAATGGTGTAGCTATGCGATGTATGCCGCCGATCCACACATCATCAATGTATATCTCTCCGCTTATAACATGGAATCCTATGTATATTTCCTGTCCAGCATATGCAGATAAATCAACCTCTACTCTTCTATACATGGAATCTGTGAATGTACCAGATGTCCATAGCTGAGTGACGAAAGCAGTTGTCTCTGTCTGATCTGGATCAGTTGATACCTTTACTTCGAATTCTCCATTACCCATATAATAGAATGTGAGGTTGCCATCTTGTGGAACTGTAATACGTGGGCTAATAAGCCATCCATCCTCACCATAAGCACAATATCTACCAGAACGAGGCATATTATCCCAGTATGGCCACCAGTCACTTATGCGATACCAGTCTCCTACCACTGCCCAATCAGTAAATGGAACTTCGAAGTCCTCAAATAATGACTGTGTTGCATTACCAATTGCACCATGCTCCGGCAATGTTTCTTCTATAATTGGTGGAGAAGCATCAACAAAGTATACCTGATGATGTACAGTGCTGTTATGACATGCTCTATCCTTAGCCCAGTAATACAAATCATGTCTGCATTCTTCATCAAATGATATGTTTGTCTCATTGTCATATACAACATACCACCAGTATCCTGTTATGTTCTCATCATATCCATATATGGCGAACTGGCTACCATTTATTGCTCCATATTCTCCCTCCTGTGGATATTCTGTGTCATTCCACACATATCTCCAGAATATTGCCTCTATACCAGATGGACACTCGCCTGGATCCTCTGCGGTAAGTGTAATATTTACGCCTGCCTTCAGATAATAGGTGACATTTTCAATTTCAACCCACCAGTGCCATATACCTTCTCTCAAGAATTCCCAGTTATCATAAACATAAACATATACGTAGTGGGTACTTTGTGGAGAAACTTCTACAGTAAATGTTATCGAGTCTAAATTGGTTCCATTTTCAAGCGTTATACCGTCATCGCCCTCTACTTCTTCTATATGGAAGGTGAGTATAGCTGCCTTGTTTGGATCGTTGTTAGTGATAGTGAATCTTGCATAAGTATACTTATCAATGTAATTGCCCGCCTGTTGCTGCATCCATCCGCCACCATACCAGTCTGTCCATTCATCAATGACTTTGAAGAAACCTTCATACTTATTTGAGCCATCATCATGCCATCGATCAACTTCTATTTCTACTGGTGTATAATATCCATGTTCTGGATGTTTCTTATAAACTACTGGGTTGTATTCATCAACATGATATACCTGCATATATACTGGAGTATGATGACACACGTTATCCTTAGCCCAGTAATACAGCCAGTGTATGCATTCCTCACGGAAGTGCACACCGATGCTATCGTCATACACATACCAGAGATAATGACCACTGAAGTTTGTCCGTATTTCTTCATCATCGTAATAATCTCTGATATCTACAACCTGTCCATATTTTGATACATTATCGCTCTCATTTGCAGGATGCCATACGTCATTGTAGTAATAGCCAAAGTATATTCCTTCTATGCCAGAGGCACATGGATTGTCTGTATATGACATTATCTGGAATTTCCAGTCAAAATCTGTTTTTTCTTCTCCGCTTATCCATGCATGCCCTCTCGTATATTTATCTTCTGTTGCAAAATACCATGATGCATTTGATGGTGGATTTCCATGTGCTTCAATATAATATGTTTCGCCTGGTGTAACTGCAATTCCTGGTTCAAACGTGAATGTTACCCAGTCCTCGCCTGTTCCGCTTAAATGCTTGCTTGCGCTTCCAATTACTGCAAAGCTTGCATCATGTATGTAAATGGTTACGTCCACATCTCCTATCCATTTCAGATACAACGCTGTTGCATTTATATAACTTGCATTTGGCATAAATGTTTGTGCATCCCATGGCCATATTACACCTGTGGTATAATTCTGCAATGTATCCAACTCATTTCCCTCTGTCTGGGCTTGATCCACAACAACCAGTTTTTCTGGTGTATCAACAGCAGTTAAGTTAATTCTTGCACATTTCTGTATAAATGGCACGGGATCAACAATCAAATCCCAGGTGACATTTTCAATAGTCCAGTTATGCCACTCGTTGGTTTCAGTATCATTTAGCATTATCTTTGTTCCAATATCCAATGGTGCGCTTGACCATGTGAGATTATACATATTACTGAATGTTGGATAAACTTCATGCCATAATGAACCAAGTGGATTCGACTTGAGGATACTGAAATCGGATGTCCAGGAACCATCATAATAGCCAGTAAACTCCACATATTTTGTCTTATTGAGTGTCTCATTATATATCTCAAGTGTTATTGTCATATTCTTTATGAGGTAAAGACGATGTACTCCATATTGAGTGTCCACGAGTTCTATATAATCTCCATCATCTGCTATGTTGTTTCCGTTACTATCAACATAGCTATCAAATTTTGGATAATAGGTGCCCTCATATTCTCTTCCGAATTCATCAGTTGGATAGAACTGTGTCCAGTTTAAGTAAGCAATCCACTCCTCCAATGTAGGAGTGGTCCATGGGTTAGCTTCTGCAGGCCAGTTATTAGGATGCAGATATATTATAGGTTCATCCTTATAGCATACTGGATGTTCCTTGTAAACCTCTGGGTCATAAGCATCAACATATATGTCAACCTTCGTTATATTATCACTTGTATTAATTGTATTATCCAGCCAGTCTGAAGCTTCATAGAAGTAATATATTGAATGCAAGCATTCCCTATTAAATCTTAACGGAACCGATGCAGTTCTTGGCACAATCTTCCACCATAACTCACCATTTATTTCAACAACCTCTCCATATTCATCATCACTGTAATTTGCTGGATGCTTTTCTTTCTCTGGAGTTGTATAATTCCAGTATTCATATCTCCAGTAGAATGTGAAATCTCTCCATCCAACTGCACATTCTGGCTCATCTGTCAAGTTAAGCCAGAATGTTTTGCCCGCCCTTACAAACTGCTTTCCTGTCTCCTCATCATAATAGAAGCCATGCACATCTGGATATTCTATATGCAATTCTGGCGGGCTATCATCTACATAATGAGTCTGATTTATAATGCGTACATTACCAAGCAAATCCTCTGCTCTTATCTGCAATATATGCTTGCATTCTTCATGGAACTGTATCTTTGTGAATTCAACTGTATCATTAATTGCAACATACCAGTATTTGCCATCTACATAGGTTATGTTATAATTACCACAATACATGTCCTTGCCATCTACTGGATGCCATGTATCATTGAACCATATTCTGTAAAGTAGATTCTTCACTCCTACTCCTCCCATGCACCATTCATCCCATGTACTCAGAACTAATGTTGCCTGAGTAGTAAGCCATGTTCCATTTAAGCCATCATGCTCTTCTCCCACACTATATTCTGTATATTCCATTGGATAGAAGTATGGATATATTGGATAATACTCTATCTTGAAGGCAAAATCACATGAATAATTAACTTCTCCATCTACAATTGCGTATCCGCCTGCATATGGATTGCTTTCGTTGTAATACCAGTGTAAATCAGCATATGATTTTACAGTAAGCCAGTATGTTGCACCATGCTCCACATATAGACGCTCTGTCAAATGGAACTGTATCCATCCATCTACCTCGTCATCTATTTGTTTAACTTCTGAAGATGCCAACAGATTTCCTTCGTCATCCCATATCTCCACCCATGTATCATTTGTCTCAAACACTACATCTCCTGAACCAACTAACTTAACGCTTACAGCATCAATATAACTCCATGGAGCAGCGAAACTCTGATTATCATCCCACATTGACCCTCCTTCTCTAAGATTTCTTATAGAAACAAATTTTCCATCTAGGGTTTGTTCTAGCGCTACTATCTTCTCAATATCTTTTCTTATGGCTGGTGGTGTATTATCTACCCAGTGCTTCTGCTTAGTAGACATATTGTTGCCAACATAATCCATTGCCCAGTAGTGTATCTCATGGCAGCAATCATATTCCAAGAATGTAACATTTGAGATATAACCTACTCTTGGATCCAAATCTCCTTTTTCATTATCAATAATAACTACCTTCTCATATCTTGTTGTATTCCATTGCTCGCTTTCATTAGTACAATTTTCCTTCCACCATATCTCATAGCCAAACTTCCATACTCCTGCTCCGCCTCCGCAGCCAACATCACTTATATTGAACCAGATTGGTGTGCGATTTGTTACCCAAGTTGCATTTCCATAAATGCCTGGCTGCTTTGGTTCTCCAATCTCTTTAACTATTACAGGTGGTGAACAATCAACGGCGATATCAATATCAAATGGTCCATTGTGATTGCCTAGATAATCATCCATCTCCCATATTATTTCATGGAAGCATTCCTCTCCAATAAACTGATTTATATCCACAGATATCCTGCCAACTGTCTCGTCCAAATCGTATACGCCATTATCCATTACACTAACTTCAGTAATCAAATCAAAAGGTCCAGGCTGATCTGGATTCCACCATATTGAGAAGTTAAGCCAAGCTGCACCGCTTGCATCATCTGTTACATTAATCCACATTGGTGTGGTACAATTTATTGCAGGGAATCCCTGAATTGTGTAATTCGGCTCACCAAATACTGGTGCCGTATATGGAGGAGGTGTTGTATCATATCCTGCACCCGCATCTGCAGTCGAAGGAGCGGCTTCAGTATTACCTGCTGTATCATTTGCTATACTATAAAACTCATAAAATCCTTCTCCATCTGGAAAATCAAACGAGAATGACCATCCATCACTTCCATCGGTGTCTTTTGCAAAGAATGCCCATGCACCCCATGTTGCATTATCTGTTGAATATCTATACCACAGAGAAACATTTGCCAAAGCATAATTATCACTTGCTGTAACTGTTATTGTAATAGGTGCATTATTAGTCCAATATGGTACAATAGGATCAACAGTCGATGTTGGAGGTGTGGTGTCTTGTACTACAAAGGTACCTGATGACGAGCTCCATCCTGTACCATCATATGTATTTACAGTATAGGAATATGTTCCTAATGGGTCTGGATATTGATAAGTTCTATTATAATACCATATAGTGTAATATGTATTAATGGGTATAGGATTCATTGAAAAATTACCCAATAAGGTTCCATCTGGATAATAAATTTCAACCCATGCTTCAGTAGCATCGCTTATATTCGCAGTTATGTTATTATATCCTGGAACTTCTACTGGATCTGGTGCATCATCTACCGAATTTATTGTAGGTTGTGCCATTACATAAATTACAAACGCTACTATTACAGCAACAGCTATTGCCATTATCCCCATTACCAGCTTCTTATTTCTAATACCCTTATCCTTCATACTTATTCTACTCATTTTTTTCCCCCCTTATTTTGCCTAAACATGCTATTAGGTTAGGAATATTGTGGCTCTTTATATAAATTTCTATTTTTTTCAGGATTTTCTATCTGTTAGCCCCCTATAAAAATCTTACAAAAAATAATGATAAATTAAGTTTGGGAGCTTTTTACTTGATGAATGATTCCTTACCCTTCTTTAACTATCTTCAAAATTTCCTTAAATTCTTTTGTATCTGCCGATTCAAGCATTTCATATATTGCTATTTCAGCAGTTGTTGGGATGATGCCACCTTGTATCATCTTTTCTATTGCAACTTCTTTATCTTTTTCCTTTCTTGAACCAATGCAATCTAACGCAACATGCACCTCATATCCATCTTCCAGTAAATCTAAAGCTGTTTGCAAAACACATATGTGAGCTTCTATTCCGATAATGATGCATTTCTTCCTATTCGCTTCCTCTAACTTTTCAACGAAACTTTCGTTTCTGAAACAGCTGAATGTGATTTTTTCTATTACCTCTATACCTTCTATTTCTCGCTTTATTTCCTCAACAATATCTCCAAGTTTTTTCTGCTTTGTTATTAAAATAGGGATGCCAAAAACTTTTGCTGCTTTTATGAGTTTGCAAGCATTTTTCAAAATTTGCTCTTTCCCTTCGATATGGGGTAGCATTCTTTCCTGAAAATCAATTAAGATTAACAATGCATTGTGTTTATCAAGCATCATAATTCTGCTTCAAAGTCTTCCACACTATACTGGAATTGCTCATCGCTTTTTATCTGCCCTCTCGCCTTCAGAATCTCCCTAGTCAGCAACCAGTAAGTCAATGCCAGAGATTTTCTACCTTTATTATTTACAGGTATTATCAAATCAACATATCTTGTCTCATTATTTGTATCACATAAGGCGACGATGGGTATTCCAATTTTTATTGCTTCTGCCATTGCCTGCTTATCTCCTATTGGATCATTAACAAGTAAAATATCCACCTCATGATAATTACCGCACAATGGATTTGTTAAAGTGCCGGGCAAAAATCTTCCAGGCTGTGCAATAAATCCACAAATTTCAGCCATCTTCGTTATGGGTTTCCTTGCATAATGTCGGACTGCTGCCACCATCACTTTTTCTGGTTCATATCTGGCAAGTAATTTTGCAGCCTGCCTTATTCTTTTATCTGTCTCCTCAATATTTATCAGATACAAACCATCATTTCTCACTTTTGCAATAAATGGTTTCATGTGTGCTGTCTTCTGCTGAGTACCTATTTCAGCGCCGCACGATATATACATTTCCTCTGGAACCAACAGTTTCTTTTCTTCCATTATGCCACCTTATACAACAGGCCCTTTTATATATTTTCCTCTCCTCCTCACTGTTATTGGTATACGTCCTTTCTCAAATTCAAGCAGGGCAATTTCTAAAGGATCTATTAACCCTGAAGGCGGTTTTACAAGTAATGGTGCACCCATTGCAATTTGCAATGCCCTTGCCCCTATGATTCTTGCTTTTTCAAACCTTGTATACTTCAAATTATCCCCTTAAAACTTGCAAATTGGTATATAAATTGTATTTAAAAAATTTACCTTTTGTCACTTTTTTCTCCTAGAGCTTTCTTTATTTCTTCCAGAAACATTTCCTCTGGAATTGCTCCAACTATTTCTCTTTCATCATTTATTATTGTTTTGGGCACGCCCATAACATTGTATTTCTGGGCTAGGTGAGGAAACTCAATTGCCTCTATCATATCAGCCCTTATATTTTCGTTTTCCACTGCCATCTGATGAGCTATATGCACCATTGTGGGACAGTAGGGGCATGTTGGAGTGACAAAAACTTGTATATGTAATGGTTGTTCTATCTTCTTTATCTCTTCTCTAACCTCTTCCTTAAGGTTTGTTTTTCCTGTCGAAGCATGTATTATATCCTCTATCAACGTTGAAAATTCATAGCCAGAAGGGATGCCAAAGAAACGAATGCCATATTCCTTTTTCCCAAAAATTAAAGTTGCAGGAATTTTATCTACGCCATATTTTTCTGCAACTTCCTTCTCCTTATCAAACTCGTGCACTTCCAGTCGTATCTTATCACTTAAAGCAGTAATTTCTTCAAGAATTTGTCTAGTTTCTTTACAAAACTGGCATTCAAAATCCTGTGTGAAATAAATTATTTTTACTTCTCCTTCCATTTCTTTTTCAAATCTATCCCGTATGTATTTTTTATCCTCGTCGCTTATAAACGGCATGCAATGAGAAAGAGCATATAATATAAAAAGGTTTTTTTAAAAAATTAAAGAGAAGCATGAATTGGATGAATAGTATCGGGTATTTTGCATGATGATAAAAAAGATAAAAATGCTAATATCCATGTTCGATCACTCACTTCTAGAAATAAAATCTAGAATTTTTTACTGAATTCATGCTGCAACAATATCATCATTCATTTTTATCCTACAATTTTTAGCATTCCTTTATAATAGAAAAATATTTTTATCACTCACCAATTCAGGAGCATAAATGATAGAAGAATTGAAGAAGATTAAAGAGGAGGAGGAAAAAGCTCTAGAAAACATTGAAAAAGCTAAGAAAGAGGCAGACTGGATAGTCAAGAAGGCAATGGAAAAAGCTGAAAAGGAGAGAAAGGCAATTATTGAAGAGGCTAAAAAAGAGGCAGAGTCTATAGTTGAGGAGGCAAAAAAGGAGGCAGAGAAAGAAGCTAGAAAAATAATTGAAAAAGCTAAGAAAGAGGCAGAGATACTCAAAGAAAAATTGAAGGATAAAATAGATGGACTGGCAGATGAAATAATAGAAGAAATAATAATGTGATAAAATGCTCCTCCCAAGCGAGATGTCAAAGATTACAATTCTTGCTCATAAAAGTAATGGTGATAAGCTTGTTGAAGCCCTTCATGAAAGCGGGCTTATGGAAATAGAAAGAGTTTCTGTGGAAGGAATAGAAGAAGGGAAAATACATCCTGATGCTGGCATTTTAGCTGGTTATGATTTAAGGCTTGGAAGAATTTTAGAAATATTAAAAGGTTATGCTCCGAGGAAGAAGGGTATAAAAAATTTATTAAAGAAGAAAGTTGAAAAGAAAAGGGTTAGAAAGAGGAGCATGGAAGAAAAAATAAGGGAAGCAGAAAAATTACTGGAAGAAATAGAGCAGACTGTTCTGGAAAATGAAAGGAGAATAAATGAGATAGAAGAAGAAATAGAATTTTTGAGAGCTGAAGAAAAAAAGCTGGAATATCTGGCGTTATTTGATATAAATGTGGAATGGCTCGGGAAAAGCAAATATTTGATAATAAAATTTGGAATTTCCACAGATTTATCCTCTCTTGAAGAAAAGAATATAGATTTTTATTACAGAAAAATTGGTGAAAAGAAAGAGAATAAATGGGCTGTTTTGATTGTAGCTCATTCTTCAATGGAGGAGGAAGTAAGCAAAATAAAAAATTTTGAGGAAATAAAAATAGAAGGTGAGGGCAAAGCTAGAGAATTGCTCAAGGAAATAAGGAAAAAAATAAAGGATGCTATAAAGGAGAAAGAGGAGATAAAGAAAAGATTGGCAAAAATTTACAGGCAGAGAAGATTGGAGTTACTGGCAATAAAAGAAGAGATAGAAATTGAAAAGGAAAGGAAAGAAGTGTATAGGAATTTTGGCGAAACACTCTATACTTTCCTGATAGAAGGATGGTGCCTGGCGGAGAATGCGGAAAAGGTTAGGCAAATTGTTGAGGAGGCAACAGAAGGAAATAATGCCATATTCATTAAAAAAGCAAAAAGAAACCCCGATGAGCCACCTATTCATTTAGAAAATCCGAAATGGGCTAAGCCATTTGAAACTTTTCTGGAATTGTTTGCCTTACCAAAATATAATGAAATAAATCCGACTGTATTTCTTGGCATAGCATTTGTGATTTTCTTTTCCATGATGCTTGGCGATGCGGGCTACGGCATGGTGATTTTTCTCCTTTCATTAGCTGCCTACATTAAATTTAAAGAAAGCGAATTTATAAGGAGCTGGTCCTTTGTTGGGATTTGGCTTGGGGTGGGCAATATAATTACTGGTTTCCTATTTAATAGCTTTTTCGGAGATTTTATTCCTCGCTTCATTTATGGCGATGCTGAAAAGATGCTTTATAATGCTGAAATTTTTGGAATGACTTTGCCGATAGATGCAATTCACAAGCCCGTTCTGATTCTTTCCATCGCACTAATATTAGGATTGGCTCATTTGAACTTGGGCTTTATACTGGCTGTATATAAAAATCTGAAAAGAGGACATGTGAAGGACATATTTATAGAGCAAATTCCATGGTTTATGCTTGAAATTGGAGGAGGAATGCTAATTGGCGAGACTTTACTCGAACTATGGCAACTTAGCAGCATTGCCAAAATAATTGCCATAATATTCACAGTAATTGGCTTAATTTCATTGTTCAAAAGAAACGGGGCATTGGGCTTTTTTGAAATCACCGGCTTTTTGGGAGACTGGCTCTCATATGCTCGTTTATTGGCTTTAGGTTTAGCAACGGCGGGCATGGCTCTGGCATTTAATGTTATTGCTGAATTGCTTCCAGATATCGTTCCATATGTTGGTATAGTATTGGTGCCTATTCTGCTTGTTGTTGCTCACTTTGCGAATCTGCTTATTCAATCCTTGGGAGCTGCTATTCATTCATTGCGTCTTCAGTATGTTGAATTCTTCAACAGGTTTTATGAAGGAGGGGGAAAGAAATTTATGCCATTCCAGATTAGGAGAAAATATACGGAGGAAATAAAATGAAAGCGAAATGGAGAATATTAGTTGTAGGGGCGATGTTGCTGTTTGCCATGCCGTTTGTCATGGCAGAGAACGGAGGCGAAGAAGCAAAGCTGAATATAATAATGGGGTGCTTGATAGCAGTGGCTATAGCAGGAGTTGCATCTGCAATTGGTTTAACGCTGGCGGGAACTTCAGCTGTTGCAGTAACTGCAGAGAAGCCAGAGTTATTTGGTAGACTGCTCGTTTTACAGGTATTGCCAATGACACAATCTGTGTACGGATTGCTTACAGCTATACTGCTTATGATGGGTGCTGGCCTGCTTGGAGGAGCTGCAAAAGTGGATTTCGCAGCCCAGCCATGGATTGGAACGGCAGCCATATGGATCGGCACCATCGTGGGCTTAACAGGCTTGTCAGCGATAAATCAGGGAATGGTAGCATCAGCCAGCATAGCATCTGTAGGCAGAAATCCTGAAGTGGCAGCAAGAGGTATAATATTTACTGTGATGCCAGAAACAATAGCCATCTTTGGATTGCTTGTAGCCATACTTCTGATGACTGGCCTCGGCTTGCTATGAGAGCATGGCCCTAGAAAATTTACTGCAAAAAATAAAAGAGGAAGCAAAAGAAGAGATAGATGAAATCATAAGCAGGGCTGAGAAAGAAGCAGCAGAGATCATCGAAGAGGCAAAGGAAAAGGGCAAAAAAGAAGCAGAGAAGATAAAGACGCAGGGCGAGAAAGAGGCAAAGCGAGTTAAAGAAAAAATCTTGGCGGCAGCCAGAAGAAAAGCTAGGATGGAAATAACCAATGCAAAGGAGGAACTGATACAGTTATGCATGGAAGCAATAAAGGAAAAATTAAGTAAGCTGGACAGCAAAAAATATCAGAAAATAGTTAAGAGCATGATAAAAGATGCAATGAAAGAGTTAAAAGATTTCTACATAATTGCTACGAGAAAAGAAGATAAAAAGATTGCAGAGAAACTGGGCATCGAAGTTAAGGGAGAGAAAAAGGGGATTGGAGGAGTAATAATAAAAACAAAGGATGGAAGCAAAGAAATGGATTTAACATTTGATTTTCTGCTTGAAAGAAAGGAAGAGGAAATAAGAATAATGATTGCAAAGAAGCTATTTGGAGAAAATGTTGATTGAATTGATCGTAACAATAGCTACAATAGCAATTGTGGCAAAATTCCTGCCTTCTTTTATTTTATTATCCAAATTTGCCTATCCAAATGCAAAATTCAGTGCAATACCATATCCCTATATTAAAGAAAGGGAATTATCAAGGCTTCTCGAATTGAAAAATCTCGAAGAATTTAAGAATAATGTAGTGAGCAGAGATTTCATAATTGAAGGAGAAGATGCAAATGAAGTTCAAAAAAGCATAGATAAAGCTCTGGCAAAAATAATAACAATGGCAAAAAGTGATTCTCCACGGAAAGTCAGAAAGTTTTATGATGTATATCTGGAGAAACTGGATGTAGATTCAATTAAAAAGGCAGTGAGGAATATTATCGAAGAAAAAGAACTTGAGGAATATGTTGCCTTCAGCGAAGAAGGAAAGAAATTGTTGCAGGATTTAAAAGGAGTAGAGAAGGAAGAGGCAGAAAAAATTCTGCAGCAGTATGGCTATGAAATAAACTTTGAAATGCCAATTGAAGAGATTGAGAAGGAAATAGACAGAAAAATGATGGAAAAATTGTTTGAAGTTAAATTGCCCAACTCCTGCAAAAAAGCGAGGGATAAATTTGTCAAAATATTGATTGATGTCATGAACATCAAGACCATACTAAGGGGAAAATATTATGGTCTGAAAAATATAGAAAGGAGTTTAATCTACAATGGATGGGAAATATCAGAATGGCAGATGAAAGAATTGCTGAAAATAGATTCCATTGCAGAAATAATTTCAATGCTTGAAGGTACATCTTACATGCCTTTCTTAAGGCAAGCTATAGTCGATTTTGAGAAGGAAGGAGTTGTTGCTCTAGAAAGAGCTCTGGATAAATACATTATAAAAGCTGCCAGAGAAATTGCAAATGAAAATCCTCTCGGCTTAGGACCAGGGATAAGATTTATAGTAGAAAAGGAATATGAAGCAAGAAACTTAAAGGCAATTGCAAAAGCAATTGCCGAAGGAATGCAGAAAGAAGCATGGAAAGTGCTGGTGGTTGAATGAAAATAGCTTTAATAGGAGATGAGGATACAATTGCATTGTTTAAATTAGCTGGCGTTAACATATGCTATGGTAATGAGGAAAAATTTAGCGAGATTGTAAATGATGAAAGCATTGCCATCTTGCTTATAACAGATGAATATGCTGAAAAGTTGAGAAATAAAATAATCCAGCATCGTTTATTGAAAGAGATGCCTATTATTATTGAAATTCCCGGCAAAAAGAAAATGGAAAGAGAGGATACAATTAAAAAGCTTATTGTGAGGGCAATAGGAGTTGAGGTGGAATAAATGAAAGGAAAAATAGTTAGTGTGGCTGGGCCTGTTGTTAAGGCAAAGGGAATGAAAGGAGCAAAGATGTACGATTTGGTTAAAGTGGGCGAGGAAGAGCTTATTGGAGAAATTATAGAATTGAAAGAAGATGTGGCAACTATTCAGGTATATGAGGATACCACCGGCTTAAAGCCGGGAGAGCCAGTTATCAATACTGGTATGCCTCTTGCCGTTGAATTGGGGCCCGGATTACTTGCTTCCATTTATGATGGGATACAGAGGCCCTTGCCAAAAATTATGGAAAAAGCAGGAGAATTTATAACTAGAGGAATGGAAGTTGAAGCTGTAAATAGAAGGAAAAAGTGGGAGTTTGTTCCAGTTGTTAAAGAAAAGGAAAAAGTGAAGGGAGGAGATGTTATTGGCGTAGTTAAAGAAACTCCCATCATTGAGCATCGCATAATGGTTCCTCCTGATATTGAAGAAGGCGTTGTTGAAAGTATAGAAGAAGGGAAGTTTAAGGTTGAAGATGTTATTGCAACCATAAAAACAAAAGACGGAAAGAAGGAACTTACAATGCTACAGAAATGGCCGGTTAGAAAGCAACGCCCCTTTAAGGAAAAGTTACCGCCAACAGTTCCATTGATAACTGGGCAGCGTGTCTTCGATACCTTCTTCCCAATGGCCAAAGGCGGCACAGGCGCCATACCAGGGGGCTTTGGAACAGGGAAAACTGTATCGCAACACCAGCTGGCAAGATGGAGTGATGCAGATATTGTTGTTTATATTGGTTGTGGTGAGAGAGGCAATGAAATGACGGAAGTGCTAAGAGACTTTCCAAAGTTGAAAGATCCGAAGACTGGCCACCCATTGATGGAAAGAACGATACTCATCGCCAATACATCAAACATGCCTGTTGCTGCAAGAGAAGCTTCAATATACACTGGTATTACATTGGCAGAATATTATAGAGATATGGGATATGATGTCGCTTTAATGGCAGATTCAACAAGCAGATGGGCTGAAGCTTTAAGAGAAATATCTGGAAGACTTGAAGAAATGCCAGGCGAAGAAGGATATCCCGCTTATTTAGCTTCGCGTCTCGCAGAATTTTATGAGAGAGCTGGAAGAGTAAAGGTATTGGGAAGCAAAGATAAGGAAGGTTCAATTTCAATAGTTGGAGCAGTCTCACCTCCTGGAGGAGATTTCTCTGAGCCAGTAACACAAAATACGTTAAGAATAGTAAAAGTATTCTGGGCTTTAGATTCTGATCTGGCAGACCGTCGTCATTTTCCGGCGGTAAACTGGCTCCGTTCCTATTCTTTATATCTGGATAGAGTTAAGGAGTGGTGGGAAAAGAATGTTGGCAAAGACTGGCTTGAATTGCGCAATGAAGCGATGGCTTTATTGCAGAAAGAAGATGAGTTGCAAGAGATTATAAGGCTTGTCGGTCCAGATGCTTTGCCGCCTTTGGATAGAGTTGTTTTAGAAGGAGCTCGCATCATAAGAGAAGATTTTCTGCAGCAGAATGCATATCATGAAGTCGATACATATTGCCCGCACAAAAAGCAGTATGAAATGTTGCGAATAATGCTCAAATTCTATCATTTGATGAGAGAGGCAGTTGAAAAAGGAGTTGATTTTGAAAAGTTAAAAGAATTGAAAAGCAAGGAAGCAATAGCAAGAATGGCTACCACGCCCAATGAAGAATGGGAGGAAAGATTTAAGCAAATAGAAAAGGAAATGGAGGAGGAAATAAAGAGGTTAATGAGGGGATAAAAATGGAAGGGATAAAATACTCTACGGTATCTGAAATTGCTGGCCCACTTATTATTGTTGAAGGAATAAGGGAAGTAGGTTATGGAGAAATTGTTAAAATTGAATCACATGGCGAGGAAAGAATGGGGCAAGTTCTGGAGGCAGCTGAAGGAAAAGCTGTCATACAAGTTTTTGAGGGTACACGCGGCCTTGACACAAAAGCTACGAGCGTTGTTTTCACTGGCAAACCAATGGAAATAGGCGTTTCAACAGAAATGCTTGGCAGAGTTTTTGACGGAAAAGGAATGCCCATCGATGGAGCCCCTTCACCTATCCCAGAGGATATAAGAAATGTCAATGGCTTTCCAATGAATCCATCTGCCAGAGAATATCCACGCGACCCCATACAGACAGGCATCTCAACTATAGATGGAATGAATACTCTAGTTAGAGGACAAAAATTGCCAATTTTCAGCGGTGCTGGTCTGCCGCACAATGAATTAGCTGCTCAAATAGCAAGGCAGGCGAAGGTGACGGGGCAAGAAGAAGAATTTGCTGTCATATTTTGCGCAATGGGAATTACAGCTGAAGAAGCAGATTTCTTCATGAAAGATTTTGAGGAAACAGGAGCAATAGAGAGGAGTGTGTTATTTTTAAATCTGGCAAACAGCCCTGTTATTGAGCGCCTTATAGCGCCTAAGGTTGCCTTAACAACCGCAGAGTATCTCGCCTTTGATAAAGGAATGCATGTTTTAGTCATTCTTACAGATATGACTAACTATGCTGAAGCATTGAGAGAAATTTCAGCAGCTCGTGAAGAAGTGCCTGGCAGGCGTGGCTATCCTGGATACATGTATACTGATTTGGCTCAAATTTATGAAAGGGCGGGAAGAATACAGGGTAAGAAAGGAACAATAACACAGATCCCAATACTCACAATGCCAGATGATGATATCACTCATCCAATTCCAGATTTAACTGGCTATATTACTGAAGGACAGATTGTTTTGTCCAGGGAATTGCATCACAAAGGTATATATCCTCCTGTAGCAGTTCTTCCTTCATTATCGAGATTAATGGCGGAGGGAATAGGAGAAGGGAGGACAAGAGAAGATCATCATCAGCTTTCCAACCAGTTGTATGCTGCATATGCAGAAGGATGTGATTTGCGTGATTTGGTAGCTGTTGTTGGCGAGGAGGCTTTGACAGAGAGGGATAAAAAATTCCTGGAGTTTGCAGATGAGTTTGAGCAGCGCTTTGTCAAGCAGGGCAAGGATGAAGACAGAACATTTGAAGAAACTCTGAACTTGGGATGGGAGCTTCTTTCAATGCTTCCGAAGGCTGAGTTGAAAAAGATTGATGATAAGTATATAGCTAAATATTATCGAGGCTAAAATGGCAAAGGAGATAATAGAAGGAGTTACTCCAACAAGAATGGAACTGTTGCAAATAAGGAAAAGGAAAGCATTAGCTGTAAAAGGGCATCAGTTGCTTTCTGAAAAAAGAGATGCCCTCGTTTCTTCTTTCTTTGAATTGATAAAGAAAAGGAAGGAAAAGAGAAAAGAAATGGAGGAAAAGTTACAGGAAGCATACAAATCATTGATTATGGCAGAGATGATAATGGGGGAGGAGAGACTTCGTTACATAGCAGATAAAATGGCAAGAGAAAGAGAAGTTAATGTGAGTAAGAAAAATATAATGGGTGTAGCAATCCCAAAATTTGAGATCGAAAAAGCAGAGATGCCAGAATATAGCATTTTTTCAACATGTGCGGAGTTTGACGAAGCAGTGAAAAAAGCTAATGAAGCACTAGAAAAATTGATAGAAGTGGCTGAGATTGAAGGCAGTGTGCAAATGTTGGCAAAAGAAATAGAAAAAACAAAGAGGAGAGTTAATGCACTAGAATACATTTTCATTCCCCGCCTTCTTAATACAATCACATATATAGAAAGACAGCTTGAAGAAAGAGAAAGAGAGGATTTCTTCAGAAGGAAAAGAATAAAGGCATTGCTTGAGAGACATGAAGATTGAAGAAGATGCAATATTGGGCGAGTTTTTCGACACTCCAGAAAAGAAAGCAAAATGGATGAGGAGAATAGTCTACATCTATTTACTGTGGATCATATTTTTAATCATAGGAGTTGCAATGATGCTTATTTTTTATATTGGTAGATAAGAGGGCTAGCGTTATTAGTGTTAAGTTTTTAAAAATAAAAAAATCGCAAGATTAATTATCTATCTCAATTTATAAAACAATGGATTTAAAGGATGATAAAAAATCTAGATTGAGATGCTTTACAGATATTTTTGTTTCTAAATGGCTTGCTTACCTTAATTTTCTGGTTGGTATAGCTTCTCTTTTGTTATATTTAAATTTTAAAATACCCATAAATGTTCCTGTTTATACTTTATATGCAGTTTTCTTTGCGCTCTCGGTTATTCTTATAACATATGCGATGAATTTCAAACGAGACTGGGAAATTATATGGATACTGGTTTCACTGATTTTCTACGTATTCATTATTTTCTATTTTGTTGAGGATCAAGTTAATTTGTTTACAAAATTTAAACTCGATGAAAATATTTCGTACTGGTTCCAAAGCGGTATATTACAAGGTTTTTCCGCACTCTTAGGCATTATTGTTGGTTTTTTGGTTGCAAGCTCAGTAAATCATAAAACTACAGAAATATTAGGGGTTTTGAATCTTTTTTATCCTGCACTCATATGCATCAGCATTTCTCTCCTCTTGTCAATAACGCTTCTTCCTTTATCACCTGTTTTGAGTTGCACAAAATATAAATCATTTTTAGTCCCAACAATTTTAACAGTCTGGCTTATAGCTACCTTGGGCATTTTTTGGTTATGCTATGCAATATACTTATTTTATAAAAATAAAACTAAAACACAAGAACAAAGATAGGGCATCAATGCTCCATTTTCCTTACATACATTTTAGCCCATGAGAATGCAATAAATGCTGCAATAGTATTGCCAACAACTATTCCCATCCATACACCTTTTAGGCCGAGATGGATGCTAAATGCAAAAATATATGCCATTGGCACCGTCAATATTATGGTTCTCAGAATTGTGACAGCCAGCGAATTCATTCCTTTTCCAATTCCCTGAAACATTGCTGATGAAAACATACCAAATGTTGCAAAAGGATAGAAGAGAGTGATTATTTTAAGAAAAGTGGTTAAATCATTGGCTATACGAGCCGAATTTTGAGAATGAGTGAATAACAGGGTAATCCAAGGGGCAAAAACATATGTAAATATTGCTACTGTTGTTCCTATCACAAATCCGAGTTTAATTGCATACATGTAAGAGGTATTTAATTTTTCAACATCCCTTGCTCCATATGCAGCTCCTGTAACAGCTGTCACAGCAGTTGCAATACCAAGTAAAGGAATCATTCCAATCATTACAACCCTCCATCCTGTGGTGAAAACAGCTACACCATCTGTGCCTCCTGCTCTTACCACAAGAATGTTAAGAACAAGAATTGAAAAAGACATTGAAAGTTGAATAATAGAAGCAGGTATTCCCACTTTAAGAATTTCCTTTACTATTTGCCAGTTAAAAGAAAATTCGTTGAAATGAATAGAAACATAAGTAGTCCTTTTGAAAAATAACCAGTAAGAAAGGAGGATAGACGAAGTGATAATTGAAATAAGAGTTGCCCATGCTGCCCCAGCCACCCCTAAGCGAAAAGTGTAAATGAAAATTGGATCCAGTACAATATTTAGGATTGAGCCCAGAAGTAATGCATACATGGCTCGTTTTGTATCTCCTTCTCCTCTTAAAATTCCATTGGCTATGCTTGAGAAGAAAATGAAGATTGAACCAGCAAACAGTATTCTTGCATATGCTGTTGCCATTTTTGTAACCTCTCCTGCACCCATTACAGCAAAGAGCTTATCAATAAATATGAGGAAGGGCAAACTAACAGCTATAGCTACAATACCCCCAATAATTAAAGAGTGAATTGCCACGCTATCTGCATCTCTTTTATTTCTGCTGCCAATTTTCCTTGAAATTGCAGAACTTGCTCCAACACTTATACCAGTTGCAAGAGCCATTAAAAGAAAGAAGAAAGGAAAGAAGAAACCAACTGCAGCAAGAGCATCTGCTCCTAAACCAGAAACCCATATTGCATCTACAATATTATACACCATTTGTGCTGACAAGCCAACAATCATTGGCAGAGCCAGCTTCCTTATTGCTTTTTTTGGATTACCTAAAAGAATTTTCACTCCTTCCGTTACATGCTCCATTTCATCGCTCCTTTATGAAAAAGTATCATTAAAATGTTATGGATATAGCTATACCATCAGAAATTTTAGAATTTGAAATAATGAAAAGATATTTTTGTCAGATGGAAACAGGTAGAAATGTAGCAGCATGCAATGAGTTAATAACTGACAGAAACTTTTTCTTTTTGAAATTTAGATAAAGATATAAGGTGTGCCTCGTTGTATCAAAATGAAAGTTTGTATTGTATATGAATCAAAATATGGAAATGGAAAAAAATGTGCAGAATATTTGCAGAGCATAATAAAAGCAAAAGGATATGATGTGGATTCTTTTTCCATTCGCGAAATAAAGCCAAATTTATTGCCGGAAGCAGATTTTTATATTTTCAGCTCTCCGACACATATAGGAAGCATTCCATGGAAAATGAGGAGATTTTTGAAGAAAATAAAACCAAAGAGCGAAGCAAAATATGCTCTCATGACAACTTGCATAAGCCTCGATACAAAAGTTATTCAAAAAATGGAAGAAATTCTCAATAAAAAGGGCATGATAAAGATTTCAGAAATTAAAATTAAAGTAAAGGGCATGAAGGGGCCCCTAGAAGAAAAATACAAAGAAAAGCTTGATGCATTTGTTGAGGAAATTTTTATATAAAAATATGGGCTCGGGGAGATTTGAACTCCCGACCTTCGCCTCGTCAAGGCGACGTCATAACCCCTAGACCACGAGCCCTGAGTTAATATGCAAAACGATATTTTAAAATTATTCCTTCCTTTCAGCAAAAGAATAACAATTGTTGCAGCAATATGCCCACTCCATTAAATAACGAACTCATGCAGCCACCAACCAATTCATTTCCATTTTTCTTCATCAAGTTTAAAAATAGGCATGATATATGGAAAAGGAGATGGAGGCGTTAGAACATATTCAGAAATTGGCAGCGGAGGCAAAGAAATATAATGAAAGGCGTATGGTAGTTTTAGCTGGCAGTAGGGAAAAAAGTTTTCATATTCTCTTTTCTTTTCTTGCAGATTATAATGGCAAGATTGCTCTCCTTTCTTCATTAGAGATGAAATTTAATGGAATAGATTGTTTCCATTTAAAGGATTCAAGCAAACTGCTTGGCACCACTTATGACATTCTAATTTTGGACATATATCATTCCCTGCAGCCATCTGATGTTGGCAAGTTATATGGCATAGTAAAAGGAGGAGGATTAATTTTTCTCATAACCCCAAAGCTTGAGGAATGGAAGGAAATGGTTAATAGATATCATCTTCGCCTGCTTACGCCCCCTTATAAGGAGAAGGATATAAGGAAGAATTTTATTCCGTGGTTTGTTGAGAAGTTAAAGCAGCATAATGGTATAGCAATAATTGAGGATGGCATTGTAATAAAAAGTGGCTTATATAAGAGCAAGAAGGAAAAAAGGAAAAAGCCTGTTCTGCCAGAAAAAAGAGAGTTTAATGACATTGCTTACAAAGTTGCCATAACTCAAGATCAGGTGGATTTCATAAAATGCTTGGAAGAAATGATAGAAAAGCCAAATCCAACGACTGCAGTGGTTTTGAAAGCTAACAGGGGCAGAGGAAAATCAAGCGCCATTGGCATTGCATTGCCTGCTTTAATAGAAAAGCTTCTTGAATATAAGAAGAGCATGTATGTCATGCTTGTAGCTCCTGATATAAAAAATGTTCAGGAAATTTTCAAGTTTGCAGAGTTAGTATGGAAAAAAATGGGACAGAAGCCAAATAAAAGAAAGGCAGGAGGAGATGCTGTTGCTCTACATTTAAACAATGTAACTATCGAATATTTCAAACCGTTGAATGCAATAGAAAAATATGCTGATTTAATTGTTGTGGACGAAGCAGCTTCCATCCCACCTAATATATTGCTCAACTTCACCAAAAACTCCAACAGGATAATTTATTCTTCAACAGTGCATGGCTATGAAGGAGCAGGCAGAAGTTTTTCAATAAGATTTTTGAAACGCCTCAAATCAATGAATATAAAGCTGATAGAATTTGAAATGGAAGAGCCGATTCGCTATAGCAAATATGACCCTATAGAAAAATGGGCTTTTGATACCTTGCTTTTGGATGCGGAAGCAGCAGAAGTTAAAGAAGTTGATTTGAGTAAAGTCGTATATGAAAAAATTCAGATGGAAAATATTTTGCAACAGGAGGAAAAACTTCGTCAGTTCTTCGGCATTCTCATTTTAGCTCATTACAAAAACAACCCCAATGATTTGGCAATATTATGTGATGCCCCCAATCAGATGGCTCGCGCTTTAAGTTATGAAGGCAAAATAATTTGTTCCATGCAGCTTGCTCTGGAAGGAAATATGAGCAAAGAGGACTGCCATCGCCTCTATTATGAAAGCTCAATGATTCCAGGCAATGTTCTCCCGCAAATAATGATAAGACATTATCGCAAGAAAAAGCTTGGACAATACAAAGGAATGAGAGTTGTTAGAATAGCAGTTCATCCTGATTTATTTAGGCATGGAATAGGCTCAAAGGCATTGGAAAATGTTATAGAGGAAGCAAGAGGAATGCAGCTTGATTATGTGGGGGCAAGCTTCGGCGCCACAGTCTCATTACTCAAATTCTGGATGAAAAATGGGTTTTTGCCGATGCATATGACAACAAGCATGAATGAAGTCAGTGCAGAATATTCTGTTGCTGTCATAAAGCCATTAAATGAAAAATTTGAAAAAGAATTGAGAGAGATGAGGAAAGAATTCATGAAAAGGTTCATGTACTGGCTTATTGAGCCTTTGCGTGATTTAAACAGCAGGGTTGCTTTAATGATTTTAGATTCATATGAAGGAGAGGAAATTGATTTAGGCATAGATGAAAAAGAGTTGAGTAGGCTGCTGGCATATATATGGAAGGCTGGCCTGACTTACAAAACAGTAAAAGATTGCTTATTCAAGTTATCATATAATTTCTTCCTCAGCAACAGGAAAAAAATTTTAAATGAGGAAGAGAGATTACTCCTGCTTACAAAGAATCTGCAGTGCAAAAGCTGGGATAGGGTTGCCAATATAATGGGCAAAAATGAAGAGAAATGTAAGGAAATGCTGATTGAAGTTGTCAAAAAAATTGTAAATGAATTTTATGGTGATAAAGATGAAGTGCTTGAATTTCAAAAAGAAGTACAAAAGTTTGCTGAAAGAAGGGAAGAAAGTAGCAACGCTTAGAATGGGGACAAAAAATTATAAAAAGGATGAAATAGTGAAGATAATAGCGGGAGGAGAATATATAGGCAAAGCTCGAATTGTTGAAGTGAGGCAGATTCCCTGGAAAGAAATTAACAGAAAAGATGTCCTTATGGAAGGAATGAAAAGGAAAAAAGATTTGGAAAAAGAGCTTAAAGCCATATATGGAAAATTTGGAAAAAATAGAGTATTTACACAAATAGTGTTTGAGATAATAGGTGATGAAAATGGAGGAGGCAAAGTTTGAAAGAATAGGAAGCCACTCTCATATTACCGGCTTAGGTTTGGAAGGAAGAAAAGCAAAATTTGTTGGCGATGGCCTAGTAGGGCAAACAGAGGCGAGGGAGGCAGCTGGCATAATTGTTGATATGGTGAAAAAGGGCAGATTTGCAGGAAGAGCTATTTTACTTGCTGGTCCACCTGGAACAGGCAAAACAGCAATAGCAGTGGGCATAGCCAAAGAACTTGGCAGGGATGTCCCTTTTGTTTCTATCTCTGGCTCAGAAATTTATTCTGCAGAAATGAAGAAGACAGAATTTTTAATGCAGGCATTGAGAAAAGCTATAGGAGTAAGAATACATGAAATGCGAAAAATTTACGAAGGAGAGGTAACAACTCTTGATATCCAAACAGTGCCACATCCATACAATCCATATCAGCAAGTGCCCAAATCAGCTACACTTGGCTTAAAAACAAAGGATGAGGAAAAGCAATTTAAGGTGGATGAAACTTTTGCTCAATATTTAATTCAGCAGAATGTAGAAGTAGGTGATGTTATCCAAATAGATGCTGATTCTGGGAGAATAGTTAAGCTTGGAAAAACAAAAGAAGCTTTGAAAAAGGAAAGTATGGATTTGCATGTTAAAGATGCAGTTGAATTGCCAGAGGGAAGCATTGTCAAGGAAAAAGAATTTGTCTATGTTCTTTCATTGCATGATTTGGATGCAGCGACATCAAGGAGAGGAAGTTTCTTTAGCTTATTCTTTGGTGGAAAAGAAGAAATAACAAATGAAACGAGGCAGGAAGTTGATGAAATGGTCAAGAAATGGGTTGATGAGGGAAGAGCAGAGATTATACCAGGTGTTTTATTTATTGATGAGGTACATATGTTGGATATAGAAGCATTTGCATTTTTAAACAGAGCAATGGAATCTGATCTGGCACCAATTATTATTCTTGCTTCCAACAGAGGAATGGCAAGGATAAGAGGAACGGATATAAATTCTCCTCATGGTGTTCCTTTGGATTTCATTGACAGGCTGCTCATAATAACAACTAAACCATATAACAGGGATGAAATTAAGAAAATTCTGGAAATACGCTTGAAAGAAGAAAAAGTGCAAATGGAAAAGGATGCTCTGGAATACTTAACAGAGATAGGAGTGAAAGCATCGTTGCGATATGCTGTCCAGCTAATAGCGCCTGCATCAAACATTGCCTCATATCATAAAAGGGAAAAGATAACAAGGGAAGACATTGAAGAAGCTGAAAAGCTATTTGTTGATGTCAAAAAATCAATGAAATATCTGAAAGAATATGAGGAAATGATGCTGGGTTGAACAATGAAAAATGAAGAAAAGATTAAGCTCAGTAAACTCATGTGTTATATTTTACGGCATGCTCCATGGGAATTTGGTATAAAGCCAGATAAAACTGGCTTCGTTGAGCTGCATTCGCTCCTTTCCGCCGTTAAGGAAGTTTATCCATGGGTTACAGAGAAAGATGTGAGGATAGTAGCTGAAAGCGATGAAAAAGACAGATATGAAATTAAAGGTAATAAAATAAGGGCTCGTTATGGCCATAGCTACAGCGTTATCCTTGATCATAAGGAAGATAAAGACAGCAAAATTCTCTATCACGGCACTGCATATAAAAATCTGGAAGGCATTCTGAAGGAGGGTATTAAGCCCATGAAAAGACAATTTGTGCATTTAACAATAAACAAGGAAGATGCTCATAGAACGGCTCTAAGACATGATAAAAAAGTAGTTATTCTTTTGATAGATGCTGATTGTCTGAGGAAGAAAGACCTCAAGATTTACAGGGCTGGGAGAATAGTTAGGCTAGTAAAGTATGTTCCTCCAGATTGCATTAAATACCCATAATCTTTTTATATTACACTGTAATACCATCATGGAAGCTTTGGGAGATAAAAAGGGTGTGTTGAAGAGCATAATAAAACAGTTGCATCAGGGTGCAAGTATTGAAGAAGTCAGAGAAAAAGCAAAAGAAATTTTAAAGGACTTAACACCTGCAGAAATAGCAGAAGTAGAACAGGAACTGGTTAAAGAAGGCATATCAAGAGAAGAAATTCAAAAACTATGTGACATTCATTTAGAGATTTTTAAAGAGGCAGTTGAGAAAAAAGCAATTTCATTGCCAGAATGGCATCCCTTGTATATATTAATGGAGGAACATAAAATTTTGCTTGAATTTGCTGAAAAGTTGAATAAAGCAGCAAACGAAAATGATGCTGAGAGGGTTGACAAAATAGTGCACCATTTGAAAGAGGCTGAAAAGCATTATCTGAGGGAGGAGAATGTTTTATTTCCTTACATAGAAAAGCACGGCATAACGGAGCCTCCTGCCATTATGTGGATGGAACACGATAAAATAAGAGAGATGAAAAAGAAAATTTATGAATTTGCAGAAAAGAAAGATTTTGAAAGGTTGAAGGAAATGGCTATTGCTCTGCAAAAAATGCTATCTAGCCATTTCTATAAGGAAAATAATGTGCTTTTCCCAACAGCTTTAAAGGTAATGGATGAAGAAGAATGGAAAGATATTAGGCAGCAATTTGATGAAATTGGATATTGTTGCTTCACACCTCCAGTGAAAAAGATTGAATATGAGGAAAAACCATGTGAGGAAAAAGAAGGTGTGATTAATTTTGAAACAGGAAGTTTATCAAAAGAAGAACTTGAGGCTATGCTGAATACACTGCCAGTTGATATTACTTTCGTGGATAAAGATGATACTGTCAGATATTTCAGTCAGTCAAAGGATAGAATTTTTGTGAGGACAAAAGCCATAATAGGCAGGAAAGTGCAGAATTGTCATCCAGGCAAAAGCGTTCATATTGTAAACAAAATATTAGAGGAATTTAAAAAAGGAAATAGAGATAAAGCAGAATTTTGGCTCGATATGAATGGAAGAAAAATATACATAAGATATTTTGCAGTCAGGAAAAATGGCGAGTATATTGGCATAATAGAAGTTACGCAGGATATAACAGATATAAAGAAGATAGAGGGAGAAAAGAGATTGCTTGACTGGGAATGATTGAAGAAATAGTTGAACTATGGCTAGATATATCGCCCTATCTTTTATTGGGTATGTTCATAGCAGGATTGCTTCATATTTATCTGGGCAGTCCATTTATTAAAAAACATCTGGGTGGAGGTAAAAAGAGTATATTTAAAGCCAGCCTGCTTGGTGTTCCATTGCCTGTATGTTCATGCGGAGTAATACCAATAGCAACATCCTTGCATGAAGAAGGAGCAAGTAAAAGCGCCACACTCTCGTTTCTTGTTTCAACACCTACAACAGGCGTTGATTCAATTCTTGCCACATACTCTCTACTTGGCCCTTTATTTGCTATTTTTCGCCCTTTTTTTGCATTCTTTGCAGGCATTTTTACTGGCTTTGTGAATTACATGATTGAAGGAGATGGAAAAGAGATAAAAGAACATAAACATGAGGAGGAAAGAAAGAGCTTTTTAGATGGGCTAAAATATGCTTTTCTTGAATTGCCTGAAGATATGGGAAAATGGCTTGTGATAGGTGTTATCGCAGGAGGAATAATAGCCTCTATACCTTTTCAGATAAAAGCTTCATATCCATATGACATGTTTGCAGCTCTCGCCATTTCATTGCCTCTCTATGTGTGTGCTACAGGCTCCATTCCAATAGCAACAGCCCTCATTACAAAAGGATTCTCTCCTGGATCTGCTCTCGTTTTTTTAATAGCTGGTCCTGCAACCAATACAATAACTTTATCTTTTGTTAGATATAAGCTTGGCAGGAGAAGTTTCTTTATATATTTGTTTTCCATTATAACACTTTCTTTATTTGCTGGCATAACATTCAATTTTATATGGGATTACTGGCAAAACATAGCCACACTCACCTTCATGCCACCGTACTGGATTAAACTATTATCTGGCATTATACTTGCAGCATTGATTGGCAGGGCTTTAATAGCTCCTTTCTTAGAAAAGAAAATGGAAATGACAGAGATTCTATTTGTGCCAGATATGCATTGTCGAAACTGTAAAGCAACAATAGAAAAAGAATTGAGAAAGAAAGGCATAAAAAATTTTTATGTCTCCCTGGAGAAAAAATCTGTTGGCTTGCTAAATCCGGAAGACAGAGAAAAAGCAATTGATGCAATAAAAAGAGCAGGATATAAAATAGAGAAGCCGTAAAGCATATATATTACGCCGTAATAATACTATGAAAGGTATTGCCATTTTTGTTGCTATTGCTATGCTAGCCATACCTTTTGGCAGCATAATAGAAGCTGGAGAAGAAAAAGCTGTTGTCGCCATAACCTATTATGGCATCAATGGAATCAGCAAAATAAGGAAGGAGATGAGTATCAATGAAGCGAAAAAATTAATGAAAGAGAGAAAAATAACGCTTTTAATATAACTAGGTATCTCTTCTTTAATGCACTTTAGTATAAGTTTGAATCTAAATTTATATTTCGAAGATTTAATCTCACGTAACTGTTTCTTTCGTTCCTCTAACTCTTTGTTTCGTTTTTTTAACAAACTGTCAAGCTTATTTAACGAATTATCGAGTTCCTCTAATTCGGTTTCCAGTCTTTGCAAACTCATTACCCATTACCAGCTTCTCAAATTATCTAACAAAATTGAACATTTTAAGGATTTAGTTATAATAATACGTGTGTAACTGTTGCAACACATTCGTATTTAAATGAGCTATCCTCTGTGTAGAAATGCAGACTCTTAATCCGTATTTTCTCCCATGTCTTGTAGATCTTCTATAGCTTCGGAGCATTCCAATTCTTCAGTTTTTCTTCTGGCTTTGATGAATTCTTGTGCTCATCGAAAACAAATAGGATAAATGGACTTATTTTGAATTTTCTTTTTCTTCGATCTAAAATTTCCCTTGTGATTATGATGGCTAAATCTCTTATCCTATCAGGATCCGGAATGTTCAATACAATCAATTCTTTTTCGTCAGACTCTAAGCTTTCAAGCAACTCATCAATGGTGATTTCATTTTTCGCTTTTTCCTTTTCTACAGTTAAAACTTCCATCCAAGACCTTAATGCCTTCGGGATGTCATCCGGTTTATATCTC
>JAPDJQ010000035.1 GCA_029259015.1 Thermoplasmatota archaeon
GAGATTGCAGATGAATTGCAGGAATTTGTAAAAAACATAGATGTTGACGCTGATTTAAAATTAAAAATTGAAGGAAATGAGCTGCTAATTCATATATTATCTCATGAAAAAAGAAGTCCTTCTCTGTAACTTCAAGTTTTTCAAGAATTTCTGCAGGAATTTCTTCTGCCTCTAAATCAATCTCTGGCAGTATTCTGCGTAGAGCTCTCATTGCCGCCTCTTTGCATAAAGCTGCTAAATCAGCGCCGGAATAGCCGTGTGTCATCTCAGCAAGTTTGTCAAGATTAACGTCTTTGGCAAGTGGCATTCCACGGGTATGTATTTCTAAAATTTCTCTTCTACCTTTCTTATCTGGTATGCCTATTTCTATTTCTCTGTCAAATCTTCCTGGCCTCCTTAAAGCTGGGTCGATGGCATTTATTCTATTTGTTGCCCCTATAACAACAACCTTGCCTCTCTCTTCCAACCCATCCATTAAAGCTAGAAGTTGAGCAACCACTCTTCTCTCCACCTCTCCTGTCACTTCTTCCCTCTTGGGGGCTATTGAATCAATCTCATCAATGAATATGATAGAAGGAGCATTCTCTATAGCCTCTTTGAAAATCTTTCTCAAATTCTCCTCACTCTCTCCATAATATTTGCTCATTATCTCTGGCCCGCTTAAGGAATAAAAGTTTGCATTTGTTTCATTTGCTACTGCTTTAGCAAGCAATGTTTTACCTGTGCCAGGAGGACCATGAAGCAGCACACCTTTAGGGGCTTCTATACCCAATCTCTCGAATAGCTCCGGATGTTTCAATGGGAGTTCAATCATCTCTCTAACCTGCTTTATTGCCTCCTCAAGCCCTCCTATATCCTCATATGTAACTCGTGGAATCTTCAATTCTTCTGCTTTTGCAACTTTCTCACTTATTTTAACTTCTGTTGTGACACCTATTATTACGGCTTCTGAAGGAGGAGAGATTGAGGTAACAACAAAATCAATTTTTCTCCCCATTATGTTAATAGTAATGCTATCCCCCTTCGTGACAACATGACCCTCAAGAATGTGAGCCAGATAATCTTCAATACCTATTATGCGTAATTCTTCAGTAGGAGCAAACACAACCTTTTCAGCAGTTTTTGCCTGTATTTTTCTGACTTTAACCTTATCATCTATACCAACACCTGCATTTCTCCTCGTTATACCATCTATTCTTATAATTTTCTTTCCAGTATCTTCAGTATAACCCGGCCAGTATATAGAAGCTGTTTTCTTTTTCCCTTCTATCAAAACAACATCTCCAGGTACAAGTCCTATTTCTTCTGCCACCTCTGGATCTATTCTTGCTATCCCTCTACCAACATCTCTTGCTTTTGCTTCTTCAACCTTCAAAATCCACTCTTTTTTTTCATTTTTCATTTAAATCACCTCTAAAAAATTAAAAAGGAAGAGAATCAGCTTATTTTGATTTTCTTGCCTTTCTTCTTTGGCTTCAGTTTCTTTAGCTCCACGTCAAGCACTCCATTCTGGTATGTTGCCTTTGCTGAATTTGGGTCCACCTCTGCTGGCAGCTCGACTTCCTTGTAATACTTCCTGTCCTTGGTATCCACTTTTATTTTGAGTGTATTATCTGTAATCTCCAGATCAATGTCCTCCTTTTTCACCCCTGGAACCTCTGCTGTCACACTAATTTTATCATCACCCTCAATAACATCTACTAATGGCTCCCTGACTTCCTCTGTTATTCCTGGCCTTGTTGGCACATTGCCGAATTCTCTTACCTCTGGTTTGCCATCTGGGCCAATTCTTATGCTCCATCCATAGATGTATGGCTTGCCCTCCATGCCACTTATTTTGCCCTCCATTGCATCCCTGATTAATTTATTCATGTACTGCTGCATTCTGCGGAATCTCTCATCAAATTCTGCGAAGATATCCTCGAAACCCCACTCGCCAAACCAATCAAATGGATCCTTACTTTTATCCTTATCTCTATCTCTCCTGATCACCATTTTTATCACCTCGAAATGATATATTTATTCTTATATAAATATTTTACGGTCATTTTATAGGAAGAGTAGCTCCTGCCAAGAAGGCAAATAAGCCGAATATCATTGCAAGAAGTGTGAGCTTCCTGCATTTCTCATATTCATCTTTGTACAGGAAATAGATAGAATAAATGAAAAGAGAGTCGGAGAGGAAAAGCACGATAAGAAAGAAAGGATTCAAATAAAATCTTTTATCCACATTTACTAGGAAAGGTAGGAAACTGAGTATGACAGCAGATATTATGAAAATAGATGCCACCAGATTTGCTTTTTTTATTCCCAGATAGGTAGGAAATGACTTTGTTTTTCTGAGCTTATCCCCTTCAAAATCCATAACATCCTTTATTATTTCTCTGCCAACCCCTGAAAAAAATGCCAGAAATGCAAAGAAATATATTATTACAGGCACTTCTTTCCTAACTGCCACTGCCCCAAATATAAAAGGGATGGCCATCATAAAAGCGATATAAAAATTACCAACTATTTTAATTTCCTTCAGTTTTACATCATAAAGAGTTGCAAAAATGAGGCTTATTAAAGCAATTATAAAGCACGTTTTATTCACCATCAAACTACTTACTATACCAACAGGCGATGCAATGAAATAAATGGCGAGAGCAGTTGTTGGCGAGATGTCCCCTCTTACTAGCGGGCGATCCATTCTTTTATTTTTTTTATCAACCTCATAATCAAAATAATCATTTAATGAAAAAGTGCCTATTTCCAGCATTAATGCAGTTAAAAAGGCAAATATATATTTCTCTATATCAATTGCTCCTCCAGATATTAGGGAGCCGATTAAGATAGCGATGCACAGCATTATGCCATGGTCAATTCTTGTTAAATCAATTATTGCCTTTAGCTTCCTCACACTAGAAATTAACTTTATGATAAAAAATACTTTTCATTTTATTTTTGGAAGGTATTTTTTATAATTTTGGTAAGCTTATTTTATCTTTATGAACCATATTTACAAATTTTTTGAAAATTTGCATTATAAGTGCAAAAATTAATATAGGCGTTTATATATATCAGATAAATGAGATATGTAAAAATCAAAGATGAAAAAGTTTATGAATTCTTGGAGGGACTGAAAAATTATGGTAAGTTATATGCGCCCGTTAAAATATCAGATAAATTTTATGATAGAAAGGAAATAGATGATGTAAAAAAAATCGCATTTGATTATATCCGCACCATTATGCCGGCAAAAAAATTTTTCATTCCTCCAAAGGAAGAGATGTTTGAAATTGACATTGAAAATGGCGAATATAAGGAAAAACTAGAGGAAGTTGAACCCTTTGTTTTATTTGGTATGCACCCGTGCGAAATTGTAGCTTTACGTATTTTAGATGGAATTTATATGGATGAGTATGCCGACATATATTATACAAGGAGGAGAAAAGCTGGAATAATAATAGGGTTAAGCTGCCTGCCTGATGAATATTGTTTCTGCAATTTGAGGAGAACCGACTTCGTTGACATTGGCTTTGATTTATTTTTTCATGAATTGCCGGATGGCTACCTCATAAGAGTTGGTAGCCCCAATGGACACAAAATAATAGATGAAAATCTGGATTTATTTGCAGAAGTGAATCAACAAGACATAGACGCATTCAGAGAATTTGAAGAAAAGAGGCAAAGAATGTTCAGATGCTATGGAAGTTTTGATAACATTCGCTATCTACTGGAATTAACAATGCAGGATAAATTATGGGATGAAGAATCAGAGAAATGTTTTGGCTGTGGAAACTGCACCAATACATGTCCAACGTGCAGATGCTATGATGTGCAGGACATTCCAAATATAGATGGTAAAACAGGAAAAAGAATAAGATTCTGGGATTCCTGCCAGTTTAGGAGTCATGGGCTGGTGGCGGGAGGCCATAATTTCAGACCGACAAAAAAAGATAGATTTCTCAACAGATATATATGTAAAAATTCTTATTTCTATCCGCTTGGCACCTCATACTGTGTTGGTTGTGGAAACTGTACATATTTCTGCCCTGCAAACATTGATTTTCTAGGCAATTTGCTTAAAGTAAGAAGTACTGCTGAAGAGGTGAAAAATGCATAATGTCTATGCCTTATATAAATGCAGGGTTCTTAGGATATATGACTTAACTGATGATGTTAAACTATTTTTATTCAGATTCGAGAATCCGAGCATAGCAGAATCATGGACCTTCGTTCCAGGCCAGTTTGTTCAGCTTAGCATACCAGGTGTTGGAGAAGTGCCAATTTCAATTTGCTCTTCCCCTATGAAACGTGGATTTTTCGAATTATGCATCAAAAAGGCTGGGAGGGTTACAAGCAAAATTTTTGATTTGAAACCAGGAGATAGTGTCGGGGTAAGAGGACCCTATGGCAATGGATTTCCTGTGAAAGATTTTGAAGAAAATGATTTATTGCTTATTGCAGCAGGTATTGGCATGGCGCCCCTTCGTTCCGTCTTTATGTATGCTCTGGATAATAGATGGAAGTTTGGAAACATTACAGTTATAAACAGCGCACGCTATGGAAAAAGGCTCCTCTTCCAGAAGGAACTGGAAGCAATGAGAGATGTAGCAGAAGCAGAGAATATCAGAATAATTCAGACTGTTACACGCGATCCTGACTGGCCTGGGAGAATAGGAAGAGCACAGGAACACATAAAATATGCCAATACTAGGCCAGATAAATCATATGTTTGTGTGTGTGGTCCTCCTCAAATATATAATGATGTTTTCAATAAGCTGATTGAACATGGCTATGATCCAAAGAAAATTTATGTTACTCTGGAAAGAAGAATGAAATGTGGCGTGGGTAAATGCGGGCATTGCATAGCTGGCTCTTCAACATTCCTTAAATACATATGTATAGATGGTCCTGTCTTTGGATATTATGACATAATTTCCACCCCTGGCTTAATATGAGGGATAAAATGAAATTGAGAATAGGCATACACGGACTGACTTCCTGTTATGGATGCCAGCTTAGAATGGCAAGCGTAAGGGAATTGCTGGAAGTTGCAGAGAATTTCGAGATTGCATACTGGTATATGGTTTCCAGTAAGGGGGAGATAAGTCATGTTGATATTGCCTTTGTAGAGGGTAGTGTAAGCACCGCGAAGGATGAAGAAGAACTGAAGAAAATAAGGGAAAATGCAGATGTGCTTGTTGCAGTTGGTTCATGTGCAATTTATGGTGGGGTACAGGGAATGCTTTTCGGAAAAGAATATGAGGAAATATTCAAAGAAGTTTATGGAGACAACAAAATAGAATTTGAAGGAAGAATAGGAGAGCCATTAAAGAAATATGTAAAAGTTGATTATAACTTGCCTGGATGTCCTCCCGAAGAGGAGGAAATCATTTATTATCTTGCCACCTTTGCTATTGGAAGTTATCCAGAGGAAAAAGATTATCCTGTATGTACAGAATGCAGAAGGAAAGGGTATCCATGTGTTTTGATAGAGAAGAATGAGCCGTGCCTTGGCCCATTAACTGTAGCAGGATGTGATGCAAGATGTCCTGGCTATAATGTTGCATGCATTGGTTGCCGTGGCCCCTTGCCTCATGGCATAGCATGGTTTGATTCGCTTGCAAAAACGTTTAAGGAAAAGGGGATGAGCAAAGAATACATAAAGGCAAGAATGGAAATATTTGGCAAGCAATATGAGAAAATGGATGAGATGATAGAGAAGGTGTTTGAAGATGAAGATTGAAAGAGAAATTAAAAATGACCATCTTGCTAGAATTGAAGGCAAAGCAGGGGTTGTGGTAGAAATAGGAGATGAAATCAGAGCAAGAATAAATGTAACAGAAGGGCCAAGATTTTTTGAAATATTAACGAAAGAGAAAAATTATGAGGAGGCAGCAGCTATTTGCCCCCGTATCTGCAGCTTTTGTTCCATACCCCATAAGCTCACGCCCTTGGAAGCGATAGAAAATGCTTTGGATGTTGAGGTTACCGAGCAGACAAAGTTGCTGAGGCAAATGCTTTATTTTGGCAACATGGTGGAAAGCCATGCATTACATCTTTACCTTTTTGCCATACCCGATTATCTTGGTTACCATGATGCACTCTCAATGGCAAAGGAATACCCAGATTTGATGAAGAATGGGATGGATTTGAAAAATTTTGGAGCAATGGTGCAGAACATAATTGGCAGCAGGGAAATACATCCAGAGAATGCAGTTGTTGGCGGCTTTGGCAAATTGCCGGAGCAGCATGAAATTGAAAAAATAAAGAAGATGGCTTATAATGTTATAGATGCTGCAGTTGCTACAGTCGAATTCTTTCTAGACTATGAATATCCCTCCTATGTAAATTTGGAGAGAAATCATCTGGCAATAAAACCACACAATGGTTATGGCGTTTATGGAGATGAAATAGTTGCATCAGATGGTTTTTATTTCAGCGTTGATAAATATAAAGAATATATTGAAGAAGATATAGCTCCATATTCTTTTGCAAAGAGAGGAAAATATAAAGGGGAGCCATTTATGGTGGGAGCTTTATCAAGAATTGTCAACAATCACAATCTCTTGGAAGGAAAGGCAAAAGAGTTGCTCAACAGCCATAGCGAATTTGTCAAGGCAGAGAATAGCTTCTCCAATAATTTCTGCCAAGCATTGGAAATAGTGTATTTCATTGAAAAAATTGCAGAAATGGCTGAGAATATTAAGATAAGGAAAGAGGAGAGAGTAAAGCCAGATAAAAAGGATGGCAAAGGATATGCTGTAACTGAAGCTCCCAGAGGTTTACTCATATATGAGGTAGAAATAGAAAATGATATTATAAAATACATGAATGTGATTACCCCCACTGCAATGTTCCTTCCCATGATGGAAATCGATGCCCGGAATATGGCAGAGGGCATGTGGAAAAATGGCTATAAAGACATTGATTTGATTGGCAAAAAAGTTGAAATGGTTATAAGAGCCTATGACCCCTGCATTTCATGCAGTGTTCATGTAATAAGATTATGAAATATCTCATTGTATTTCTCGGCAGCAGCATTGCAGGAGACGATGCAGCAGGGTATGATGTATATATGCGCATCAAAAACAAAACAAAAGCAAGAATAGCCTATCTTGGAACAGATTTATTCAAACTGTATGGCATATACGAGGGGGAAGAAAAACTAATCATAGTTGATGCCGTTTATGGTATAGAAGATGTGATACATCTAAAAAATGAGGAAATTTTTAGCATAGATGATAAGAGCGAAGGAATGCATTTTTTATCTGCCATTGAAGCGCTGAAGATTTTGAAAACGGTAATGAAAAAATTTCCTGAGGAAATACATCTTATTGGATTACCTGCTAAAAGTTTTGAGAAAATAACTTATGATGAAAAAGTAATAAATAAGGCAATAAAGGAGCTAAAAAAGCTTATTGAATGAGGGGAGCTGCCTCATTTTCTTTTTGCTCATTTTCCTTTTGGAAGGATAATGGCAATATTTCCCTGCCCCAAATTAATAATTTTTCATCGCTGATTTTTATGAAGCTATTTTCGGTATTTGATATTGAAAAGGATTTTCTGCCCTGGAGATTGCATTTGAGAATAAACGCATCTTTGCCGCCTTCTCCATAACTTGTTGTATAGCCAACAATGTATATCAAATTGTTATCCACATCAATATCATATGCTACCTCTTCATTTCTTCCGCCCCATGCTTTCGCCCACGCCAGGGTGCCATCGAGAGAATATTTGAGGAGGAAAGCATCATCTCCTGTTTTTCCGACAGTGTAAACTGCATCACCATACACCCTTATACTCATTGCCTCATCATTCTCATTATCGCCCCATCGCCTCTCAAACAGCATATTCCCATTTGGGTCATATTTAAGGATTAAAGCATGTGGGGAATATGAAGCAGTGTATCCGGTAACATACGCACTGCCCTGTGAGTAATCTACTCCTGCTGCTATGTCATCGTCGTCGCCGCCCCAAGTTTTTGCCCATAATTTGTTTCCATCGAGATCGTATTTAAGCAATGCAACGTCTTTGCCTCCAACTCCATAACTTGTTGTATATCCAGCAATGTATATTCCATCAGTTGTCGCCACCACATCATTTCCTTTTTCATTACCACTTTTACCCCAGAGTTTTTGCCATATGAAATTTCCATCTGCATCGTATTTAAGTAAAAATGCGTCTCCTCCAAGAGCACCGAAACTTTTTGTGAGTCCGCAGACATAAATATTGTTACCATATGCTGCTATTCCTCCTGCCATATCATCGCTACTTCCTCCCCAGGTTTTATACCATAAAAGATTGCCCTCTGAATCATATTTGGAAATGAATATGTCTGAATTTCCGCCGTTTTCAGTTGTTCCAACAACATATATGTTGCCATTAGCTACAACAACCTCACTTGCTTCAGCAGTGCCTTCTCCACTCCATGTTTTCTCCCATACTAACTTGCCTTTTTCATCATATTTTAATAGAAATGCGATGCCTTCTCCAGTATATCCAGTAACATATATGTAGCCACCATCAGCATCCACAGCAGTGGCTACTTCATCCCCACTGCTACCCCAAGTTTTAACCCAGTAAGGCCATATTCTACCAGGAGATGATAAAGGCTCTGTTTCACTCTCGCCAGAATAAACACTGGGCAACACAAGATTTATGAAAATGAATACAGCTGTAAGGAATGTTACCATTATCTTCTTTTCCTCTGTCATATTTTCCCCAGTTTATAAATCTAAAGAATATTTAAATTTGTTTATGCTAAAAAATTAAAAATTTGAAAAAGGAATATTTTTCATTTTCAGAAAAAGCGTGATGTGCTTCCTTTTTCAAACAAGGGAAAACATTCAATTTCAATCTTGTTTCTCCTCTTCTTTTTTTATCCTCTCAACAATTTCATTTATATCGATGCCTGCCATTCTGCTTAATTTCTCATGCAACTCTATAAGTTTTTTAGCTGCTTTTTCTCCAGCCTTTCTTTTAAATTCTCTCAAAACATCTTCAAATTTTCTGTATCTATAACCAGTAAGATTGTCAGCATGCGCAACAATCATCTCCTCTATGCTTCTTGGCGTGTAATCATCTGGCGGCAATCCAAGTTTTTTCGCCTCTTCCTTATCTATTCCAGCACCCCCATGATGCTTTATTATATCCAGTATTTTCTTTGAGAATCCGTATTTTGCTGCAATGTTTGCCCCTTCAACTATATGCATTATTCCATGTGTTTTTGCCCTTCCCACATCATGAAGCATTGCCCCCGCCTCCACAGCATCAAAATCAATTTTTATGCCATTTTCAGCAATTCTTTTTGCAATTTCCATTGCAAGCTTTTTTACTCTTTTGCAGTGTTCTATAACTGCCTTGCTGCATCCCTCTAGCTGTAGAATTTTTTCATAATTGTATTTAACATTCTTTCCTTTTTTACTCGGCACTATTTTTACGATTCCATCAAACTCCTTTTCAATCCATTTGCCATCTGTAAGAAAATGCATGAATATGGCTAAAGCAGCTACTTCAGAATGGGGTTGATTTCCTATGGCAACATTGTAATCGGCAATTTCATAAAATTCTGGTGGCACTTTTTCTGCTCCTACTATAACAAGCAAATCTTTGCATTCCTTAATTTCGTCTATAACCTTATCCACTCTTTCCCCATACATTGTCAAATGCACTATCTTTCCATTCCATTTTTTGATATATTTCTTCCATTCTATACCACTTTCTATAAAAAAGTTGCCGCCAAACTTTTCAACTACTTTCTTAACACTCTGCTCAACTCCCTCATCTTTGGTATCAATGATTACACCATCTGCTCCAAAAGCCCTTGCCACTAATGCAACATGGGTTGTTATTCTCTTATCTCTCGCTATTCTGTGCCCGTATCTGAAAACAACGACTACCATCTCTCTTCCTTACTCTCCTCAGGCCATATAAGTAACATGGTGCATGCTGCTGCAAGGAAAAATGTTACAAGAGGATGGATTTTATCTGCTAAGCCAAGCCCTTTCATTAAGCCCAAGCTCTCTGCTCTGAAAGAAAGAATCATGAGTATTATTGCGATCATTGTCAATATCCCTCCAATGAATCCACCTATTGTAGTATCTATCTGCAATCTTGTTTGAGTAAATCTAAAGGCGACTGCCAAAAAGTAAACAACAATACATGCCAGAATGGCTGTTAAAATCGAGAAAAGGAGAATATAATTGCCAATAATCTTATAATCCATATCAATAAATCCAAAGAATACTATGTAAAACCCAAGCCCCATGAAGCCAAGACCGGACAAGAAGGAAAGTAACCCCTTGCTTACTTTAATCATAAGAGGAGAATTACAACCTCTTAATAAAATTTTTTAAAAGTTTTGGAGTGCTTCAATCCTCATCAAATTTAAATATAGCGGATAAATTTGGTTATGATGAAAAGGGCGGTTTCGCTCCTCATCGTAATTTCCTTTTTTCTCCTGAGCGCTCATTCCGCCGCATGCGCAAGTGAAAGTTCTATCGAAAAAAATGATGAACCACACAATGTGGATGAATGGGAAAAAGTAAATCATGATTGTCTTGTTTATGGAATAGGATATATTGCAGATTTTAACAGTTATGAGGATGCACTTTTCTGGAAAATAGTGTGGTTATTAGAACATTTTATGCGTATGACAGATGTGGCATTTATGACGGTACTCATAGCTTACGCGCTGATCATTAATAACATCCCTGGGATATCATTCCCTTATACCCCTTCAATCTTTGCAATGGGTTTAAACGTAGGATATGTGGCGACGATTGGAAAAAATGGGAGCTGGGAAGCAGGGCATTTAAATGAATTCGCTTATTTTAATATTCTGGAAATAAAAGGTTTTGCAGGCTTGTGGATGCAGATTCCCATCATAGTTTATCCTAAAGGATATCCATTCTGCTTGGACGTTTTTGTAGGATACGCAAAGAAAGTTCGCATTGGATACACAGAATGGACCCGATGATCCCTCGTTTAATACTCTTTTCTCAGATATTTTGCCTTTTCTAGAAGCTCTTTTGCCATAGCTTTTGTTTTCTCTATTTCTTCTTTGCTCGCATCTCTTATTTTCTTTGCGGGCACACCAGCAACCATACTGCCTTCTTCAACATCTCTTGTAACAACAGCTCCAGCGGCAACAATGCTATTTTTGCCAACATTTACTTCTAAAACAATTGCTCCTATGCCAACAAGCACGTTTTCTTCTATGACTGAGCCGTGAATTATGGCTCCATGAGATATTATGCTGCCCTTACCAATAATAACTTCTTTCGGTGCTTCAATGAAAGCTTTATCAAGTATTGCTGCTCCTTCTTTTATTATAATTTTGGCATCATCAGCCCTTACAACGGCATGAGGCCATATACTCGCATTTTCTTCAACAATAACATTTCCCATAATTACGGCTGAATCATCTATGAATGCCCTATCACTTACTACCGGCTTTTTTCCTTTAAATTCTCTTATCATTTTTAATAAGCTCTGCTATTTCGTGAGGGAATTTTGCCACTTTCACGCCTGCTTCTTCAAAAGCCTTTATTTTTGATTCTGCCGTTCCCTTTCCACCGCTTATAATGGCGCCGGCATGACCCATTCTCTTGCCTGGAGGAGCTGTCCTTCCTGCTATATATGCATATACTGGCTTTGTTACATTAGCAGCAATATATTCTGCCGCTTCTTCTTCAGCTGTCCCTCCTATCTCTCCAACTAGGACAATGGCCTCTGTTTGCGGATCTTTTTCAAATGCTTTCAATGCATCTATAAAAGTTGAGCCTATGATTGGATCCCCTCCTAAGCCCACGCATGTCGATTGGCCAAAGCCTGCCTGGCTTAATGCATTGACTATCTCATAAGTTAGCGTGCCTGAGCGAGATGCAACGCCTATGCCCCCTTCCTTAAAGATAACATTTGGCAAAATGCCTATTTTTGTTTTTCCAGGGGATGCAATGCCAGGGCAATTAGGTCCTATTATCCTTGCCCCCTTATATTTTGCGTAATGAACAAATTGCATGGCATCATGAAATGGAATGTTTTCTGTTATTACAACAACAAGCTTTATTCCCGCATCTAATGCTTCTATGACTGCATCTTTGGCGAATGGAGCTGGAACAAATACTATACTTGCATTTGGCTCTCTTTCCATTGCCTCCTCAACAGTATTATAGACAGGTACACCATGTACTTCCATGCCTCCTTTGCCAGGTGTTACTCCAGCCACTATTTTCGTTCCAAATTCCATCATCGCTTTAGTGTGAAACTGGCCCTGATGGCCTGTTATACCCTGCACAAGCAACCTTATATTTTCGTCTGCCCATATTGCCATTTTAATCTCCTCCTAACTCAGCTGCCTTTTTAGCAGCTTCTTGAAATGACTCAACGGCTATAACATAATCCTTGAGCATTTCTCTTGCAATATCTTCATTCATTCCCTTTATTCTGGCCACAACTGGACATTCTAGTTTATGTTTTTCCATAAATTCTATTATGCCCTTAGCCACGGTATCACATTTTGTAATGCCGCCAAATAAATTGAGTAATATAACTTTTGGCTTTGCCTTAGCCATTAATTCAAAAGCCTGCTTTACTTTTTCTGGATCATCTGTTCCTCCTAAATCTAAAAACACGCCTCCCTTTCCATTGAATTCATTTAATGCATCCAATGTTGCCATCGTCAAGCCAGCTCCATTGGCAATAACACCTATATTGCCATCGAGTTGAACAAAAGCAATATTCTTTTCTCTCGCTTCCTTTTCTAATGGCGTGAGTTCAACATCTTCTTTTGGTAGTTCCGGATGGCGGTATAAGGCATTGTTATCAATAATTATCTTTGAATCAGCGGCCATTACATTACCATCTACAACCACGAGAGGATTTATCTCAGCCAGCTCACAATCATTTTCAATGAAAAGTTTGAATAAATTGGCTGCTATTTGGCGAACTTCTTTAGGAAGGCGTCTTAAATGATATGGCTGTATGCCTATCAATGGATTTATATGTGTTTTTATCACTTTTTCAGCCATCGCCTCTATATCTACGCCTCCTTCATAAGAAAACATCATTAAATATTCTCTGCTACTTCTGTCTAAAAAGAAACTGAGATAATATTCTTTTTCAATGTTCAGCTTTTTCTCCACCAGCACTTTCCTTACCTTCTCGCCTTTTATTTCCATAGCCATTAGTTCATCAAAGATTTTCTCTGCCTCTTCCATATTATTTGCGAATTTTATTCCTCCTGCTTTGCCCCGTCCTCCAACTAGAACTTGTGCTTTCATAACCCAAGGAAAAGGAATGGAAATATTCTTCAATTCCTCCTTTCTTTCAACAACCTTTCCCTCTGGCACAGGAATGCCATATCTGCTGAATAATTCCTTACCTGCATGTTCAAGCAATTTCATGCTGTGGAAATGCTTTCATATTTTTATAATTTTGTCTGAATCTCACATAAAAGTAGAAAACTTGTATTCAATGCGAAATAAATTACAAATCCATTATTTTCATTATTGTTTAAAATCTTAAAATTCATAACATCCTGCTTCTAAAGGCGAAAGCTTTAAGAATAAAAGGTATATTTGGGGTAAAATGTTGAATGATCCACTTGCAGACGCTTTGGCAACAATCAAAAATGCAGAAAGAGTGGGCAAGAGAGAGTGTATAGTAAAGCCTGCTTCAAAGTTAATTGGTAGAGTGCTCAAGGTTATGCAAGAATATGGTTACATTGAGGCATTTGAATGGATAGACGATGGAAAAGGAGGAAAATTCAAGGTGAGACTCAAGGGAAATATAAATAACTGCAATGTAATAAAACCCAGGCATGCAATCAAGAAGGGAGAATTTGAAAAATGGGAAGCTCGCTATTTGCCAGCAGAAAACTTTGGCGTGCTCATATTAAGCACAAATAAAGGAGTTATTTCACAATATGAAGCTAAAAAGGAGGGTATTGGAGGCAGGCTATTGGCTTATGTCTATTAGGTGCTAAGATGGTGCCAGTTGCTATAAGAGAGGTTGAATTGCCAGATGGCGTGAAGGCAGAAATTAAAGAAGGCGTTGTAGTTATAGAAGGACCGAAAGGAAAACTGGAAAGGAAATTATATCACCCAAAAATTAGTATTGAAAAGGTTGATAATAAAATAGTTGTGAAATGCGAGTTTGCAAGGCGAAAGGAAAAAGCTCTAGTTGGAACATTTGCAGCCCATATAAGAAATATGATTAAAGGCGTTACAGAAGGCTTTGTTTATAAAATGAAGATTGTTTATTCTCACTTCCCAATGAAAGTAAGCGTTAAAGGAGATGAAGTAATCATTGAAAACTTCCTTGGAGAAAAGCATCCTAGAAAAGCAAAGATATTCGGAAATGTTAAAGTTACGGTTAAGGGAGACGAGGTCACCATAGAAGGAATTAACAGAGAAGAAGTAGGACAAACAGCAGCAAATATAGAATTTGCCACAAAAGTTAAAGACAGGGACATAAGGGTGTTCCAGGATGGCATATATATAGTGAGCAAAGGTGCATAAAATGGGAGAGGAAGAAGAGGTTAAAATAGTGGAAGAAGGCAAAATACAAAAAATAAAGGCAAAGCTAGATGACGAAATACGCCGCCTAATGGAAGAAAGGAAGAAAAAACCTCGCTTCATACGCCAGCAATTATGGCAATTCAAAAAGCTGGATGATAAATGGCGTCGCCCCCGGGGCAGGCATTCCAAGCAGCGCCGCCATTATAAATATCGCCCACCTGTGCCACGTATTGGCTACGGTTCACCTAAAAAAGTGAGGGGCTTACATCCTTCCGGCTTTAAGGAAAGGCTTGTGCATAATGTTAAAGATTTGGAAGGTATAGATGGCAGCAAGGAGGCAATAAGAATTGCTGCCACAGTTGGAAGAAAGAAGAGGGAAGAAATTATTGCAAAAGCAGATGAAATGGGTATAAGAGTATTGAACAGGGTGTTGTAAATGGATCTGAGAAATCAACGCAGATTGGCTGCCGAGCTGCTCAAATGCGGTGAAAATCGTGTATGGATGGATCCCGAGCAGTTAGAGGAAATAGAAAAGGCAGTCACAAGGCGTGACATTCAAAATCTTATAAAGCAGGGAATAATAAAGGCAAGAAAAATAAGGGGGAATTCAAGAGGAAGGATAAGGAAAAGGATGCTGCAGAAGAAAAAGGGGCGCCGAAAAGGACACGGTTCAAGAAAAGGGAAGGCAACGGCAAGATTACCCAAGAAGAGAGCATGGATTAAGACAATACGCCCCATAAGAGCTTATTTAAGGGAGCTAAGAGACAAAGGTTTAATAGATAGAAAGACATATCGCCTGTATTATAGGCGGGCAAAGGGAGGACAATTCAGAAGTAAGGCTCATGTTCGCCTTCATTTAGAGACAGAAGGATTGCTCAAGGTTGAGAAAAATGAATAGACTGCCATTTAGGAGGAGAAGGGAAGGAAAGACAGATTACAGGAAAAGGTTAGCTTTACTTAAATCAGGAAAGCCGCGTGTAGTTGTAAGAAAATCAAATAAAAATATCAGGGTGCAGTTTGCAGTTTATGATATGACAGGAGATAAAATAGTTACCTCCGCTATAGGAAGTGAATTGAAAAAATATGGCTGGGATTACAGCCTTTCCAATACTCCTGCTGCTTATCTCACTGGCTTGCTTGCTGGCAAAAAAGCTCTGAAAAAAGGTATAAAGGAAGGAGTGCTCGATATTGGCTTATATACCCCAAGAAAAGGGGCAAGGATATTTGCCGCCCTGAAAGGAGTTGTTGATGCTGGCATTGAAGTTCCTTATGGTGAAGAAATAGTGCCGTCTGAAGATAGATTATATGGAAAGCATATAAGCGAGGAAGTAGCCGAAAAAGTGGAGGAAATAAAAAGTAAGATAGAGGAAGAATATGAATGAGGAATGGATCCCGAAAACAAGGCTGGGTAAGCTGGTAGTGGAAGGCAAGATAACTTCAATGGGACAGGCATTGAAGAGTGGATTACCACTGCGAGAGGTAGAAATAGTTGACATGCTGTTGCCAGATTTAGAAGATGAAGTAATAGACGTAAACATGGTGCAGCGTATGACCGACTCTGGCAGAAGAACAAAGTTCAGAGTAGTGGTTGTAGTGGGCAATAAAAATGGCTATGTCGGCATAGGGCAGGCTAAGGACAGAGAAGTAGGAATGGCAATAAGGAAAGCTGTAGAAAAAGCAAAACTGAATATAATAGAAGTTAACAGAGGATGTGGCTCATGGGAATGTGGATGCGGCACACCTCATTCATTGCCGTTTAAAGTTACTGGCAAATGCGGCTCGGTTCGCATCACGCTCAAGCCGGCGCCCCGTGGCGTTGGGCTGGCAGTGGGAAATGTTGCTAAAGTTGTTTTGAGGCTTGCTGGAATAAAAGATGTGTGGGGCTTTACTAAAGGGGAGACAAGAACAACCATAAATTTTGCCAAGGCAGTATATGATGCCTTGAAGAATACAGCCATTCATAAGGCTCCTGAAGAGCTAAAGAAGAAGCTGAATATTGTATCAGGGGCTGTGGGAACATGATAGCTGTAATAAGGATAAGAAGTACAATAGATGCAAATAGAGAGGTGAGAGATACACTCAAGATGCTAAATTTACATAAAATAAACAGTTGCACAATCATTCACCCCAATCCAAGTTATAAGGGGATGTTGCAAAAAGTTAAGGACTATGTTACATGGGGAGAAATTGATGATGAAACTCTCAAGCTTCTGTTACAGAGAGCTAGGGTAGAAAATGTGGATGAAGCAGTTGAAAAATTGAAAGGTGGGGCAAGATTAAAGGATATTACAAATCCATGCATAGGACTTCATCCCCCAAGAAAAGGGTATAAAAGCATAAAAAAGCCTTATAAGCTTGGAGGTTCAGCTGGTTATAGAGGAAAAGATATAAACGAGTTGATAAGGAGGATGCTATGAGAAAGAAAACAAAAAAGTTACGAGGTTCAAAAACATTCGGATATGGTAGCAAAAAGAAACATCGTGGCAGAGGACATAAAGGAGGGCACGGATTTGCTGGAGGATGCAAACATAAGCATTTAGAATGGCGATTTGGGAGACATGGATTTACAAGACATGGAGTTATAAAAGAAAAGAAAACAATAAATGTTGAGGAATTAAATAAATTTGAGGGAGAAGTTAATTTAAAAGAATTGGGATATGATAAATTACTTGGCTCAGGATATATAAACAAGCCTTTGAAAGTTATAGTTAAGGAGGCGACACCAAAGGCAATTGAAAAAATAGAGGCAGCTGGTGGAGAAGTAATAATGGGATAAAATGGCTGAGAAAAGTAGATTATACGCTCTTAAGCCCCTCGTTGAAAGATGGCCTGCAATTAAAAAGCCAAAGGGGCATGTACCTTTCAGAACCAAACTACTTTGGACTGCAACATGTCTTGTGATATACTATATTCTCACACAAATTTTGATATATGGGCTACATCCAGAAAGCATAGATATGTTTGCAGGTTTCAGAGCGATATTTGCTGGAGCGAGCGGCAGCCTAGTTCATCTCGGTATAGGGCCAATAGTAACAGCATCCATCATATTGCAGCTTTTTGTTGGAGCTAAATTAATAAATTTGGATTTGCAGAATGATGAAGACAGAGCATTATATCAGGGATTTCAGAAAGTTTTAGTTGTTGTAATGATTTTAATAGAGGCAATACCTCAAGTCTTTGGTTATTTAAGACCCAGCGATGGACTCATCGAAATGGCTGGCTTTGGGGGAGCAAGAGCTATAATAATCCTTCAGCTGTTTGTGGGGGGCATGCTCGTTTTCTGGATGGATGAGGTTATATCAAAATGGGGTATAGGTTCTGGCGTTTCATTATTCATAGCTGCAGGCGTTTCCAATGCTTTAGTCACAGGCTTATTCAGCTGGCTTCCTTCCAATAGGGGTTTGCCCATGGGCATAGATAATCCTCCAGCAGGGACTATTCCGAAGACCATCTATTTGACCACCCATATGTCACTTGGCGAATTAGTAAATGGAGGTGGTTTCGAGAAAATTTTCATCTCCCCCCCAAATCCTGTCGTCGCCTTACTTGGCACCATAATAATTTTCCTTTTTGTCGTATATGCTGAATCATCCCGTGTGGAATTACCATTGGCACACGGAAGAGTGAGGGGGGCAAGAGGTAGATATCCTCTCCGCCTCATGTATGCCTCAAACATCCCTGTCATTTTAATGGCCGCTTTAATGGCCAACTTAAACATGTTTGGTCTTCTTTTATACACCCGCCTGAGCAATATTCCAGTAATAGGCGGCGCATGGTGGATTGGAAAATACCTGCCCGGCTCAACTCAGCCGGTAGCGGGAGCGCTGTGGTATTTAACTCGCCCCAATGGCTTACACACATGGCTTTTCCCATTAATTGATCCTCGCTATCGTGGCTATTTGCAGGATCACGAACCCTGGCAGATGGCGCTGAGACTCATAATTTATACTACTGTCTTCATTATAGGCTGTATCTTCTTTGGCAAATTCTGGATCGAAACAACAAATATGGGTCCTGAAGCAGTGGCGAGACAGATACAGAGCTCTGGAATGCAGATTCCTGGCTTCAGAAGAGATCCGAGAATTCTGAAAAAAGTGCTTGAGAGATACATTCCTGCTTTAACTGTTTTAAGCTCTGCATTAGTTGGGGCGCTTGCAATATTTGCAGATTTGATAGGCACAGTGGGCAACACATCTGGAACTGGATTATTGCTTACAGTAGGTATAGTCATAAGGCTCTATGAAGATATTGCAAGAGAACAGGCAATGGAAATGCACCCTGTTTTGAGAAAGTTCTTGGGAGTAGAATGAGAGTAATAATAGCTGGCATACCGGGAGCAGGAAAGACTACAGTGCTCAATGAAGCATTGAAGATAAAGAAGATGGAAGTAGTCAATTATGGAGACGTGATGTTTGAAATGGCAAAGCAGGAAGGCATAGAAGACAGAGATGAGATGAGAAAGCTACCATACGAAAAACAGCGCGAGCTACAGTTGAAAGCGGCGAAAAAGATTGCTGAAAAGGATGATGTTATCATAGATACGCACTGCACAATAAAAACACCATATGGCTATCTGCCTGGCTTGCCATATGACGTCTTACAAATTTTACAGCCAAAAAGAATAATTCTGATTGAAGCTGAGGCAGAAGAAATAGAGGCAAGGAGAAAAAAAGATGAAGGAATAAGGAAGAGAGATGAAGAAAGCAGGGAAGAAATAGAACTGCATCAGATGATGAATAGAATTGCAGCGATGAGTTATGCTGTCATTACAAATGCAACAGTAAAAATTGTGAAGAATAGACAGGGAAAAATAGAGGAAGCTGCAAGAGAAATAGCAAAAGCATTAGAGTAGTTCCCCAACAACCTTTTCCACTTCTGCCAAAATATTTCCATTATGTACAAAATCTGCAATTTTTTCAATTTCTTTATACATTGCCTTATCTTTTTCCACCATTTTCACATGCTTCCTTATGAAATCATATGCTGCTTTGCTTGCTGGTGATGGTTGCAGCTCAAAGAAATCTAGGGCTTGTGATGCGGCAATATATTCAATAGCTACCACTTTTTCAGCATTTCTTAAAATCTGCATGCATTTCCTTGCCGCAATGCTTCCCATTGATTGATAATCCTCTTGATTGGCTGACGTGGGTATAGAATCAACGCTTGCTGGATAGGCCATGCTTTTATTCTCGCTTACTAAAGAAGCTGCAACATACTGCAGAATCATTAAGCCAGAATTTAAGCCCGGCTCTTTGGCTAGAAACGGTGGCAGTTCAGAAAGCTTCTCATCCAGCAAACGGGCTGTTCTCCTTTCAGAAAAACTCGAAAGTTTTGTTAATATTATATTGAGTAAGTCCAAAGCTATGGCAACTGGTTCCCCATGAAAATTTCCTCCTGATATTACGCTGTCATCAAAGATTAAAGGATTATCTGTTGCAGAATTTATTTCAGTGCGGAGTATATTCCTGATAAAATCCATTCCTTCATACATTGCACCAAATACCTGTGGCATGCATCGCAGGCTATACGCATCTTGAACCTTTGGACAGTTTTTATGGGAGGCAATTATACTGCTGCCTTGACACAGCTTCCATAGATTTTTGATGGCTTTCTTCTGCCCGTTATAAGGACGTGCTATGGCTATTTCCTCTCTAAATGCCTGATCTGTTCCCTTTAATGCCTCTAAACTCATAACTCCAGCAATCTGAGCGTTCTTCAGAAGATTGTAAGCGTCATGATAAGCTAAACACGCCACTCCAGCCATAAACTGACAGCCATTTATTAAAGCCAGACCTTCCTTCGCCTTAAGTTTAAGTGGCTTCATATCCAGCTTATCAAGAACTTCTTTGGCTGGCATTAACTGCCCATTATAATATGCTTCTCCTTCTCCTACTAAAGCCAGTGCAACATGAGCAAGTGGCACCAAATCTCCGCTGGCTCCAACAGAGCCCTGGGAAGGAACATGAGGATAAAATCTTTTGTTTAAAGCTTCTGCCAGTCTCTCAAGAATTTCGTATCTTACTCCAGAAAATCCTTTTGCAAGAGAGTTAAGGCGTAACAACATTATTGCTCTTACAACTTCTTCCTCCAAAGCTTCGCCAACACCACAAGCATGACTCCTTATCAGATTTTCCTGCAGCTCTTCAATTTTATCATTGCTTATTTTAACATTTGCAAGTTCTCCAAAGCCAGTGTTTACGCCGTATATTGGCTTTCCTTCCTCCAGAATCTTTTCAATTGTTTTTCTGCCTTTTTCCACACACTCTTTTACTTTTTCTCCTATCTCCACCTCTTCATATTTTCTTGCAACATTTACAACATCTTCTATGGATAGACTCTCGCCATCCACAATCATATTCAGCCTCCCATTTTATTGATTAAATATCTTAACTCTTTCTTTAATTCCTCATCATCGGTTATCAATATAGCTTTCTGGCAGGCTTCAATTGCTTTTTTTATGTCGCCTTTTTTCATACAGCATTTTATCACGCCAATATATGCATCTATATTCTCTTTAATGCCTATAGAAGCTTTATATTCCTCCAACGCCTCATCTATTTTTTCCTCTTCAAAAAGGATGTTTCCTCTAATGCACTTAAAAATTTCATCACTCCCATAAATTATCTCTGCCTTCTTCAGATATTTCCATGCTTTTCCATAATTTTCAGCGTCGATATAAATATTTATAACTTTTGTGTAAGCTTCTTTCGAAGGAAACGCTTCAATAAATTTTTCAAATTCTTTTTCTTCATCTTCTCCTTTCATAAGCAGTATTATCCCATATAACAAATGATACTGTGGCAAATGGTGCAATTTTAATGCTTCCTTTATTATCTCCTCAGCTCTCTCCATTTTTCCAATATTTAGAAAACTCGATATGAGATAATCCAGTATGAAGGGGTCTTTCGTTTTTTCATATAAGATATTGAGATATTCCTCAGCTTTTTCAGCATTTCTTTCCATGTATATATTTGCTAGGAGGATATAGGAATGAAGTCTATCTGGATGTTTTTCGTTAAATTCTCTCAAAATTTCCTCAGCCTTTTCTTCCTTGCCCTGCATTATTAAAGAAAAGGCAAGATAGATGTAACCATCATCTTCGCCCATTCCAATGGCTTTTGTCGCTATTTTTTCAGCATCCTCGTATTTCCCTATCATAGTTAGAATTCTCGAATGAAGAGCATACAAGTAGCCATTTTCATGTTCCTTCAGCAGTTCTTTTAAAAAATTCTCTTCTTCATAAAATTTTCCCTCCTCCTCATATATATCGCATATGTTCGCAACAGAAGTTTCCAATTCTCCACAATCTATTGCCTTCTTAAAAAAATCTATTGCTTTATCATAATCTCCTTTTCTTCTGCAGCAGATTCCCAGGCCATTATATACCTCTGCATTTGCATCATCAAGCATCTGAGTGAATAGCTTTTCTGCCTTTTCTATTTCATTCATTGAAAGATATTCATTTGCACAAATCATTTTAATTTCTCTGCTATCATCTTTGGCAAGTTCTTCAAGAAATTCATTGTATATGCCAGGATATCTCTCTCTCATTTCCTTCATTACTTCCTGTTGCTGTCTTGCCATCTCATCGAGCATTTCCATTTCTTGCTTCGCTATTTCTTCCGGATGCATATATTTTATATGATCCTCCATACTCCCCTTTACCTTTGCCCCACATATAGGGCATACTTCATTTTCCATTATATCACCACAACATTGGCATTTTTATGCCAAACTTTTTAGCATTTTTTATTGCCTCTTCATAGCCTGCATCGGCATGCCTTACAATGCCTAATCCAGGATCAGTTTTAAATACTCTTTTAATGCGCTCATCTGTTTCCTTGCTTCCATCACATATCACAACCATGCCAGCATGCGTCGATAGTCCTATACCAACGCCTCCTCCATTGTGAATGGCAACGTTATCGGCGCCTGCTGCACAGTTCAGCAATGCATTCAGCAGAGGCCAGTCAGCTATAGCATCGCTTCCATCTTTCATTTTCTCCGTCTCTCTATTTGGAGAGGCAACGCTTCCTGCATCTAAATGGTCACGGGTTATAGCAATGGGACCTATCACTTCTTCTCTAACAAGCCTATTTATTTCCAAGGCAAACCTGTCCCTCTCACCATATCCAAGCCAGCATACTCTAGCTGGCAATCCTTCCCAAGGCAAATGTTCCTCTGCCTTCTTAATCCAGTTTGTGAGAATTTTATTTTCTGGAAACATTTTCATTACAAGTTCGTCTGTCGTTAATATATCATTTGGCTCGCCAGTCAAAGCAATCCATCTGAATGGGCCTCTACCTTCACAGAACATTGGGCGTATATAAGCAAGAACGAAGCCTGGATAATCAAAAGCATTTTTCACGCCTGCTTCATATGCCTGTCCTCGCAAATTATTGCCATAGTCAAAAACTATAGCTCCTTGCTTTTGAAATTCAAGCATAGCCTTGCAATGCTCAGCCATTGATTTCATTGAAAGCTCAATGTATTTCTTTGGATTTTCTTCCCTCAGCTGAAAAGCTTCGTGCAAATTATCTCCATAATAACCAGCCGGAACATAACCATTTAATGCATCGTGAGCAGCTGTTTGGTCTGTGACTACATCTGGTGTAATGCCCCTCTTTACTAACTCTGGATGAACATCAGCGCAATTGCCGAGTAAAGCGACAGATATAGCATCTCCCTCTTCCTTTGCATTCTTTACAATCTCCAAAGCCTCATCCAAGTCGGCGGTTTTTTCATCGCAGTAGCCAGCTTTGATTCTCCTGTCTATTCTGCTCTCATCACATTCTACAACCAAAGCAGCACCTCCGTTCATTTTTATGGCAAGAGGCTGCGCCCCGCCCATTCCTCCGAGACCGCCTGTTAAAACAAATTTGCCTTTTAATGTACCATCAAAATGTTTTCTTGCGCATGCTGCAAATGTTTCGTATGTTCCCTGTATGATGCCTTGTGTTCCAATATAACACCATGAACCTGCTGTCATCTGCCCGTACATTATAAGCCCCAGATCTTCCAGCTCGTAAAATTTTTCCCATGTGCTCCACTTCGGCACGAGATTTGAATTTGCTATTAAAACGATGGGGCTCTCTTTTCTTGTTTTAAATATGCCAACTGGCTTCCCGGATTGAATAAGCAGTGTCTCATCTTCTTCAAGCTCTTTCAGTGATTCCACTATTTTGTGATAACATTCCCAGTTCCTTGCTGCCTTGCCGGAACCACCGTATATGATAAGCTCCTCTGGCTTTTCAGCATTCTCCAAATTATTCTCAAGCATTCTCAAAATACCTTCCTGCCTCCACCCTTTGCAACGCAAGCTTTTACCACGGGCAGCCTTTATCTGCATGAAACAAAAATGGCAGTAGGATAAAAAGGTTTTGTGCAGTCTCAAAAAATTTTTGTATTGAAATTTGTTCTATGTGGGGTAAAATGAAAAAAATATTGTTAGCCATATTTCCTTCTGCCCTAGTAGTTTTTTTGCTTTTGTTTTTTACTGCCATGGGGACAGAAAGTGGAAAGGCCATTGAAATGAACGATGGAAATATCCTTTATGTTGGGGGAAGTGGTCCCAACAACTACACCAGTATACAGGATGCACTAAAGGATGCAAAGGATGGCGACACGATTTTTGTTTATTCTGGAGTATATTACACAAAGAGCCCGGGGATTTCCATATTCAAAAGGATTAGATTGTTGGGAGAAGACAGAGATACAACAATAATAGATAACAATGGCGCACCTCTTTCTGTTAACGCCGATGGAGTAAGAATAGAGAATTTTTCAATAAGGAATGGCGGCCCATGGAATGACGGAGTAGGCGTTAAATACGTTGAGGGTGCTTTTATCAAAAACTGCAAGATTTCCAGTAGTTATACGGGTGTAAATGTTGAGGGCTCATCCAATGTTATAATATCCAACTGTACCATTTTCTCTAATAATAGAAGTATTTTCATTTACTCTTCTTCCCACAACAAAGTAGAAAATTGCATTTTCTATTCAAACAAAAATGGTCTCAGAATAAGTGCTTCTACAGATAACAGCATATACAACTGCAGTTTTACAGGAGAGGGTGTTCTAATAACAGGTGATCCGGAAGATGTGACACAATTTGTCCATGATATGAAAAATAATTATGTGAATGAAAAGCCATTGCTTTATTATTATGGGAAAAGCAACATTATTCTGGAGGACATGGATATAGGAGAAATTATACTGGTGAATTGCAAAAATTTTAAAATCCGAAACATAAACATATCCAGAACAGAAGTGGGAATAGAAATCCAGAAAGGAGATGGAATATCAATATCCAACTGCAGTTTCCATCATAATAACTATTGTGGCATACTTGCAGGATATATGTTTGATAGTCGTATATCAAATTGCGATGTATACAATAATGGCTTCGGAGGCATTCACATTTTCTATTCTCGCGACAATATAATAAATGAATGTGAGGTATATTCTAACGGAGATAGAGGAATATTGATGTCCGAGGCTGCTGATGATAACCTGATTTCTCATTGTAACATATATAATCAAGCCGAGGCTGGTGTGGAGATATCTTTCTCCAGCAAAAACAATATCTCGGATTGCAATATCTACGATAATAAAGGAGGAATAAAAATTGTTTATTCCACTGGTAGTATAATTTATAACAATAATATTTCATCCAACGAGATTGGCGTAGCTTTACTGTGCGGAAGTAAATACACAACTATATCCAAATGCAATATTTATTCAAACCATGAAGGTGTTAGGATAGGAGTATATTTTGTGGAGAAGATTATATTCCATGCCGATATGTCCACGAATGATGTGATATATCAAAACAATTTCATAAAAAATGACATACATGCCTATTTCTTCAACGTACGCCGCCTAACCTGGGATTTCAATTACTGGGATAACTGGAAAGGAGTTGGAAGAAAAATCATAAGAGGAAATGTTATAATATTCGATATACCCATTTTCCCCTTAATAAATTTTGATAAACATCCAGCCAGGAAGCCATGGTAGCTATGAATCTATCTTAACAATTCTTCTTGCTTTTGGTACGAGATTTTCTATATAGTCGTCTCTCAGTATGCCTGTGCCTATGATTGCATTTCCACATTTTACTATTACGAAGTTATTCTTTTCAGCATTTATGAGTTTATCTGCCCTCACGTCATAACCCTGTATAAATTTTATCGCTTCTTTTTCACCTATAAAAACAACATTTTTTGTTGCTTTTCTTCCAACTATCATTGCCCCTTCTATGCTCAGCTTTATTTTTCTATTCCTTTTCAATTTTCCAAAGTAAATTCCTATTCTGTAGCATCTCTTTAAAACATCAAATATGCCAAAATCAATGTCTTTGGAGGCAATCCATATTTTTTCCTCTCCTGTCATAAAAACCCTGTAGTTATGCAAGCCTACTTTGCATCCATAATTTTTTTCTATTATTGCCTCAATTTCTCTTATTTCCTTACTGCTCAGCACTTTCTTAATCTGCATATAAAAAATCCCTCCGTGTTATTATCTTGAGGCCATATTCTTATTGCTTTAGTGGCCCATTCAAATTTCTTTCCATTCCATTCTTTTATGCCATGTCTTGTCTTTATTTCTTTCAGCTCTATTTTCTCTACTTCAATATCAAATCTTTGCAAAGCATAATCGATAACTTCCTCATTCTCTTCTGGCTCAACAGAACATGTAGAATAAACAAGAATGCCATCTTTCGTCAAGCAGTTGCATGCCGCCTTTATCAATGCTTTCTGCAGTCTTGCCATTTTTTTAACTCGCCAGTATTTCCATTTCTCAATCATCTTCTTATTTTTTATTATCTTGCCACTTGCCGTGCAGGGGGCATCCAGCAATATTTTATCCGCCTTCAGCCCAGTTTTATCAAAATAACGAGCGTCATAGTTTGTTATTATGCAGTTTGCTGCCCCTGCTTTCTGAATGTTATGAGTTAAAGCTCTTATTCTGGATATACTGATATCGTTTGCAATTATTACACCGCTATTCTCCATCATCATTGCAAGCTGCGTTGTTTTGCTTCCTGGAGCAGCACATAAATCAATGACAAAATCTTTTCTTTCTATTTCCATAACAAGAGGAGGTAGCATGCTGGCTGCCTCTTGGATGTGATAGTAGCCAAGATAGTACTCCATGTTTTTTGCAATATCCTCGCCTATGATGAAAAATCCGTTTTCGTACCAGGGCATCTCTTTTATCTCATATTTTGCCTGTAATCTTTCAAGCAACTCTTCTCTCGAAATTTTTAGAGTATTCGCCCTTATGCTTTTCCATTCCTGCTCTGCAGCAAAAAAAGCATCTGCATCTGGAATCATCTGTTCTATTCTTTCTCTAAACACATGTGAAAAGAGGGTTGCAGTATAAAACTTTTTTAATTCATTATGCATTACAAAAAGGAGATGGAGGCAGGGGGAGGGGAAAGTGAAAAAAAGAGGGAGACAATCTCCCTCCCCACTTATAACATTTAACAATAGTTTATAAATAATGTGTAGCAATCATCGAATTGTATAGAACATTCTTCGAAATGAGAAAATAATAGAGTGTGTTCAAGTCAATGTGTCATTGAATGAAAGAGAAACATATTTACCCATTTAGTTATTGAAAAAGATTAAGAAAACATACAACATGCTTGGAAATAAGATTAGCGTCTCCACTCCTCTCTAATTTTTTATTTTTATTTAGTAAATGTTTCCAAACATAAAAACTTAATATTTATTTTTCATATAGCAGTATGAAAAAACTTGTTGCAATGGCAGCTCTGCTGATGCTTTTTCCTGCTGCAAGTGCAGGTTTTATTTCATCAAGTATAAGCATTGATGTTACAGACCCGCCTGCTGTGCCTCTTGATAAAAGTGTTACGACAATGGCAAATGTAACTTTTAGCTGGGGCTTCGGAAATATTTTTCCATTACCTATCACTGTAAACATCCAGGCAAAAGATGTGCCAGACTGGCTTTATGTTTCTATTTCCCCAAGCAAATTCACCATAACGCCTACAGGCTTTTTTGGAGGGAAAAGCAGCAAAAATGTTCAAATTATTTTTAAAGCAAATAAGGAAGTAACAGCCTTTGTTGGCTACCCTGTTAAGATACATGCATATACAAATGGCAGTTTTATTTTGCGTGGCTCAGAAGCAACTGCAGAAGTTTATGTAATGGAGGATTTTGTAGACAATGGTTTAACTATAGAAAGGCCGTCTGCAGTCAACCTTTATACAGGAGAGGAAAAAACCATTTATTTCAACATAACAAATAAATGCAATGCTCCTGTTTATATTGAAATTGAGGAGGAAAATACAACTGGCTTTTCTCTTTCATATGAAAAGAAGTTTTCCATCCCATCAAAAGCCAAAAAAGCTGTGCCAGTAAAAATAAAAGCGGAGGAATCAAAAGAGGCAGAGGTGAGGATAAAATTCAATTACTATCCGGCAGGACATGAGGAAAAGAGGAATTATGAAGAAGTGTATCTTACTCTGGCAAGCAGAACAAAGCCTGGTGGAAGTGCTCTTGCTGTGGGGCTTGTTATAATTATAATAGCCCTTATTGCTTTCATAATATGGAAGAAGAAAAGATAAAGGAACTTGTAAAAAAGCACGAGGAATACAAGTTATCTGGCATAAATCTTATCGCATCTGAGAATAAAATATCTTCTGCAGCTTTGGAAGCGTTGGCGAGTGATTTAGCAGGGAGATATGATGATGAATGGTATGGTGGAAGCAAGTATGCTGCTGAGATATGCAGCAGAGTAGAAGAGCTGGCAAAAAAACTTTTTAATGCAAAATATGCCTTTGTAACGCCATTATCAGGCAATATGTGTGATTTGGCTGCCATTTTTTCTTTTACAAAGGCAGGAGATGAAATAGCAGGCATACCAAAGCAGCACGGTGGCTATCCTTTTGGCTATGAAAAATTTGAAAGAAAGTTTTACCCATTGCCAATGAATGAATATTTTATCGCTGAAGAAAATTTACAGGAAATAGATGAAGATTTTCCTCTCATTTTAATTGCATCTTCCATAATACTCTTTCCTCATCCACTTAAAAGCATAGCTGAAAAATTTAATGGCGTACTTGTTTACGATGCGTCTCATGTATTTGGTTTAATAGCTGGCAAAAAATTTCAGCAGCCATTAAAGGAGGGATGCCAAGTTATGATTGGCTCAACCCATAAAAGTTTTCCTGGCCCTCAAGGAGGAATAGTTGTTACAGATAGCAAGGAGATAGCAGAAAAAATGGCAGATTATTTGCTATTTGACTATGAAAAAGGCATTGGCTTGATAGACAATCCACATGTTCACAGAATCGCATGTCTGGGCATGGTAATGGAAGAAATGATTGAATATGGCAGAGAATATGCAGGGCAAATAGTTAAAAATGCAAAGTTTCTGGCAAAATGTCTAGATGATTTGGATGTGCCAGTCAAGTATGCTGAAAAAGGATACACAGAAAGCCATCAGATATTGCTTGATTTGGATAGCAATGAAGCAATGAAATTTTACAAAAAACTGGAAGAAAATAAAATTTTTATTGATTGCATAGGAAGAATAGGAGTAGCTGAAGCAACATATATAGGGATGAAAGAGCAGGAAATGGAAGAAATATCCCAGATGATTGCAGATGTTTATAGGGGAAGAGATGTAAAAGAAAAAGCAGTAAAGATGGCAATGCGATTTTATTTGTAGCTATTTCTTATGCCACATTGGAGATATTTTTCTTAATTCTTCAACAACTTCTGGCAAAACTTCAAGGAAATAATCTATTTCCTCCTCTGTATTTTCTCTTCCTAAAGTTACTCTTAATGAGCCATGAGCATCCTCTGGCCTTATACCAATAGCCAGTAAAACATGTGATGCCTGCAATTTTTTGGAGGAGCATGCTGAGCCAGTAGAAGTAGCTATGCCTTTTGCATCAAGCATCAAAACCAAGCTTTCTCCTTCTATTCCTTTAAAATAAAAGCTTGCATTGTTTGGCAATCTTCTTGTTGGATGACCGGTAAGATAGCTTTCCTCTATTTTTAGTACTTCTTTTATTATTTTATCTCTCAGCCTCGTTATCTTATCAGCATCTTCATGCATTCTTCTTCTGCATATCTCACATGCTTTTGCGAAGCCAACTATACCTGCTACATTCTCCGTTGAAGAGCGCATGCCTTTTTCATGCCCTCCTCCATGTAAAACTGGCTCTAGTTTAACCCCCCGCCTTACATATAATGCACCTACGCCTTTTGGACCATAAATTTTATGAGAGGACATAGAAAGCAAATCCACATTGATTTTTTTAACATCTATTTCAATTTTCCCTGCACTCTGAACAGCATCTGTATGAAAAAGGATGCCATGTTTTCTGGCTATTTCTCCTATTTCTTCTATTGGCTCTATTGTACCGATTTCATTATTTGCGTGCATTATGGAAATAAGGATGGTATCATCCCTTATTGCATTTTCAACATCTTCCGGCTTTACCAAGCCATATTCATCGACAGGCAAAAAAGTTACATCAAATCCTTTCTTTTCCAAATATTTACAGGTTTCTAAAACAGCAGGATGCTCTATTTTGCTAGTTATTATATGTCCCTTTCCGTGTTTAAAAGCTATTCCTTTTATTGCCAAATTATCACTTTCTGTCCCACTACCAGTAAAAATTATTTCGTCTGCATCAGCATTGATGAGTTTCGCCACTTCTTCCTTGCTCTTCTCCAAAGCCTCTCTTGCTTCTCTTCCATAAGCATGCAAGCTTGATGCATTTCCAAATTTTTCATCAAAAAATGGTAGCATTGCCTCTAAAACTTCTTTATCAACAGGAGTGGTAGCAGCATGATCTAAATATACTTTCATATTACACCGTAATAGTTAAAAAGCTTATAACATTTTCCATTATGAAATTTCCATGTGAAGAAGTAGCAAATAAAATTCTCCCTGCAATAAGAGCCGAGATTGCCACAAAACTTGCAAATGAGTATGGGCTCAAGCAAATAGAAATATCAAAAATTCTGGGCGTGACGCAGGGAGCAGTAAGCCATTACCTGAGTTCTTTCAGAGGAAAAGAAAGAGAATTACTCAGCAAAAATCCAGACATTGAAAAGAAAATTGATGAAATGGCAGCAATGCTGATTAAAGGAGAATTTGATGAAAAACATATATGTAAAATTTGTAAAAAGTTAAGAGAATTATCCTCTCCCCATTTCTAACATTTTCTCCAATGGCTTTTTTGCCTTCTCCATAATTTCCTCGCTCAGTTTAATCTGTGGTTTCATCTCTTCGAGGCTCTTTATTACCTTTTCCAGAGTTATTTTTTTCATTGTCGGGCACACAGCGTTCTTGACAGGGTAAAATTCTTTATCTGGCATCTCCTTTTTCATTCTATAGCATAATTCTCTTTCGGTTGCAACAATAAACTCCCTGGAATCAGATTCCATAGCATATCTAACCATTCCTTCTGTTGATGCAACTTTATCTGCAATATCTATAACATCTGGTGTGCACTCTGGATGAGCTAGAATCTCTGCCTGAGGATGCTCTTCCTTCAATTTCATTATGTCCTTAAGAGAGATACCCATATGTGTGGGACAGAATCCAGGCCATAAAATTATATCCTTATCTTTAACAAATCTCATAACATAATTGCCCAAGTTTTCATCTGGAACAAAGATAACACCATCTGGCCTACTCTGGACAACCTTTACTGCGTTGGCAGAAGTGCAGCATATATCACTTACTGCTTTAACAGCAGCAGTTGTATTTATATAGGAAACTACATCATAATCATATTTTTCTTTCAATTTAATCAATGATTCTGCATCCACCATCGCGGCCATTGGACATTTTGCCTTTTCATCCGGGAAAAGGACAATTTTATCTGGATTTATTATTTTGGCTGACTCTGCCATAAAATCAACACCGCAAAAAACTATTACATCTGCATCTGTCTGTTTTGCTTTCATTGCCAGAGCTAAAGAATCACCAACAAAATCTGCAATATCCTGTATTTCTGGACGCTGATAATTATGAGCTAGTATAATTGCATTTCTTTCTTTTTTCAATTTTTCTAATTTTTCCACAAATTGTATATCAAAATGGAATATAAATTTTGCCTAAAATTTTCCACTTTCTTCAGATGAAAGACATATGCTGCTAGCAGTTTTTCAAATGAAAAAATGCTCACATTCATTGCCATTCATTCATCATAAAACTTTAAAATGTCGCCATATTTCGCCATATGGTTAAGCTTGTCGAATGTGTTCCAAATTTTAGTGAGGGAAGAAGAAAGGAAGTAATAGATGCAATAGTGAATGAAGCAAGAAAATATAACGTCAAGATACTGAATGTGCACGCTGATGCAGATCATAACAGAACAGATGTTACTATTATTGGTGAGCCAGAAGAAGTGAAGAATGCTGCGTTAGCAATGTCATTGAAAGCAGTAGAGCTAATTGATATGAATAAGCATAAGGGAGAGCATCCTAGAATGGGAGCAATGGATGTTGTTCCTTTTGTGCCTCTGCTTAATACAACAATGGAAGATTGTATAAAGCTTGCCCATGAATTTGCCAAGGAATTTTCTGAAAAAGCAGGTGTGCCATGCTTTTTGTATGAAGAGGCTGCTACTAGGCCTGACAGAAAAAATCTTGCTGATGTAAGGAGGGGAGAATTCGAAGGATTGAAGGAGGAAATAGGAAAAAATCCTGATAAAGTGCCAGATTATGGGCCGAATAAAATTCATCCAACTGCCGGCGCCACTGCTGTGGGAGCGAGAGAATTTTTGATTGCATTTAATGTTAATTTAGCAACCAATGACATAGAAATAGCAAAGAAAATAGCAAAGGCAGTTCGCCATAGTAGCGGCGGCTATCGTTACGTTAAGGCAATGGGATTTGAAATTAAAGAGAAGGGCATAGTGCAGGTATCGATGAACATGACAAATTACAAGAAAACGCCATTATTCAGAGTATTTGAGACGATAAAGAGAGAAGCTGCTCGTTATGGAGTCAATGTTTTATCAGGCGAAATCATAGGAATGGTGCCATTAGATGCAATAGTCGATGTTGCTACCTTTTATTTGCAATTAGATGAATTTGATGTCGGCCAGATTATTGAAAAACGTCTCTTGGAGGAATTCCTATGATGGACAAGAGTGTAAAGGAATTTTTAGATAGCGTTGCTGCGAAAACACCCACGCCAGGAGGAGGAAGCGTCGCCGCCCTATCTGCTGCAATATCATGTAGCTTGGCAGAGATGGTGTGCAATCTTACAATAGGAAAGAAGAAATATGCTGATGTTGAGGAAGAAATGAAGAGAATGGCAGCAAAAATGGCCAAGGCGAGGCAGCAATTTCTGCAGCTTGTTGAAGAGGATGCAAAAGCATTTGATGAGGTAATGAAAGCATATAAGGAGGGAGGAGATGCTCAGGCAGCATTGAAAAAGGCTGCTTCCGTGCCTTACGAAACAGCCTCGCAATGTATATCAATCATGGATAATCTGCTCGTAATAGCTGAGAAAGGGAATAAAAATTCCATTACTGACACAGGTGTAGCTGCTTTAATGGCAAAAGCTGCCTTCCATTCTGCATTGCTAAATGTAAAAATAAATTTAAAGTATATTGAGGACGAGCAGTACAAACAAAAAATGGAGAAAGAAATGGAAGAAATGACAGAAAGCATGGAAAGAAAATTCAATAAAGTCATAGAGATTGTTGAAAAATGGCTTTGATTTCTTCCTTTACCTTTTTTCTATTTTCAGGAGTTAAATAGAAGATTTTTACATCTTGCCTCTTTTTAATCTCATCAGCAAATGGATTGGCAGCGAGCATTATCGTTGCCAGTACTTTACTCTGGCTGTCCAAAGCAGCCAAAACTGCATTTCTAAACTGCTCAGAAAAAAGCTCCATTTTACCAATTTCATCTATCACAATAACTTTATTTTTCTCCAATGCATCCAGAATAGATTTGACTCCAATTTCCTCCAAATTTTTAATATCTACTCCATATTTTGAAACCCTATAGGGGCTTCTTATATTCACATGTGCCAGTAGTCCTTCCTTTCCATCCAAAGTTATAATTTTAAATCCCTCTCTTTTCCCTCCTCTTCTGATTTCCAAGGTATAAAAGCCTCCAGCGTCTAAGCCCAGCTCTTCAATAATCTGCTTTATCAAAGTAGTTTTCCCACATCCCGGCTTCCCGGTTAGAAGAATATTCTTGATGTGCATCTATTTTATTAACAAAAGCTCAATTAAAAATTTACAGATATTTTGATAAAAATAAATAATATGATGGTTTTCGCTGGCTACCTTTCATTTTTCATAAAACTTAATAATAGCGGCCCTTATTACCTTAAATGCCCTTGGAGAGAATAGAGGAGATTGCAGCTAAAATTGGAATAAAGGAAAATGAGTTGATTCCTTATGGCAGATATAAGGCGAAGGTGAGTTTGGATATTTTTAAGAGAGTGGGAAAGAAAAAAGATGGAAAGCTCATTCTTGTAACAACAATAAATCCAACTTTTGATGGCGAGGGCAAAACAACAATAACAATAGGCTTAGCTCAAGCTTTGGCAAAGCTTGGCAAAAAAGTTTGTCTTGCCATAAGAGAGCCGAGCATTGGTCCTGTGATGGGAATAAAAGGTGGTGGAACAGGTGGTGGCAAATGTCAAGTTTTGCCATCGGAAGATATAAACTTACATTTTACAGGAGATATGCATGCAATAAGCATAGCTCATAATCTGCTTTCTGCCCTGCTTGATAATCACATTTTCCATGGAGATAAATTTCATATTGATCCGCGCTACATTGTATGGCCCCGCGTTATAGATATGAATGATAGAAATTTAAGGAATGTTGTTGTGGGCTTAGGTGGCCCTAAAGACGGTGTTCCTCGCCAAGACAGATTTTCCATTACTGCAGCAAGCGAGATAATGGCCATCATTTGTTTAAGCCAAAGCATGGAAGAACTGAAGGAAAGGCTTGCAAAAATAATTGTCGCATATTCATATGATGAAGAGCCAATAACAGCCAAGCAGTTAAAAGCTGTAGGAGCAATGGCTGCCCTGCTGAAAGATGTCATCATGCCGAATCTTGTGCAAACAACTGAGGGCGTGCCAGCTTTTGTTCACGGCGGTCCTTTTGCAAATATAGCCCATGGAACTAGCAGCTTAATAGCGGCAAAGCTTGGATTGAAACTGGCTGATTATTTTGTCACGGAAGCAGGCTTTGGTACAGATTTGGGAGCAGAAAAATTCTTCAATATAGTATGCCGCTATGACATAAAGCCAGATGTTGTTGTTCTCGTCGTCTCTTTAAAGGCGTTGAAATGGCATGGAGGTATGAGCCTGGAAGATGCAAGAAAAGGCAGGAAAAATATGAGAGCATTGAAAAAAGGATTAGAAAATCTGGAAAAACATATAGAAAATATTCAGATGTTTGGACTGCCATTGGTAATAGCCCTGAACAGATTTGCCATGGATAAGGACGAAGAAATAGATGTAGTTGAAAAATTTGCCCAAAAACATAACATTCCATTTGCTGTTGCTGAAGTGTATAGCCAAGGAGGAGAGGGAGGAATAGAACTGGCTGGAAAAGTTATCAACACCATATATAATCAAAAGCCGAATTTCAACTTCTTATATGACTTGGATTTGTCAGTTAAAGAAAAAATAGAAATTATTGCCAAAAGAATCTATGGAGCTGGGCGAATTGTATATAGCTTGGTTGCAGAAGATGACATCAGAATAATAGACAAACTTGGATTAAATGGACTGCCAATATGTATGGCCAAAACACCTTACAGCTTAACAGATGACCCTGCCATAAGAGGAAGGCCCAAAAACTTCAAGATAACAATAAAGGAGATTCGTATTTCTGCAGGAGCAGGCTTTCTTGTGCCCATAACTGGCAAGATAACAACGATGCCGGGCTTGCCAGCTAAGCCGGCTGCAGAAAAAATAGATGTTGACAAAAAGGGCAATATAATTGGAATAGAATAATTTTATTTCCTTCTGCCTTTATAAAGCACTATTAGCAGAAGATAAATTAAAGCAGCAAAGAAGATGATGAAAAGAGGGGCAAGAGCAAGATTTCCTATCGCAAAAGAAATACCCCATATTATTCATAATATAATGATGCTGACAAAAAATATCACTATCCACTGTTTCACAGAAATTTCTTTTTCCATTTTAATTAAAAAGGGAGAAGGGATGTTACATTTCTGTTGCTGTAAAGAAACGCTGGCTTCCTATGTAGATTTCATGTGGCAATGTCAGAGGAACCAGAGTATAATTTACTGGCGTTGGAGCTAGATAAGAAATATTCACATCTATAGATGCATCTGCTTTTGTATAACCACATGCTTCATAATACACATTTGTTGCCGAGCTTGCAAAAATTATTGTAAAAATCATTGCTGCTGTTAGTATCGCAAACAGCTTCATAAAAATTTAAAAGTAAATTGTATTTAAAAGTTGTTATGATTACTGTAAAATTTTACGGCAAACTCAGGCAGTTACTTGGAAGCGAAATTAAAATAGAAGAAGAAATGAAAAGTATAGAAGATTTGCTGCGATTTCTTGCGGAAAAAAACGAAAATATAAAAAAATTAAAGGAGCATCTCATTTTTTCAATAAATCAGAAGCAAGCATCATTACATGATGAGATAAAAGATGGGGATGAAGTTTCTGTGTTTTTGCCCCCTACAGGAGGATAATGTGCTTTAATGCCCACAGCAAATTTTTTATCTTTGCCACCATTCAAGAATAGTATGAAAAAAAGAGGTTCTAGATCAAGGGGTGGAAAGCTTCCTTCTGTAAAAAAGCTTTTGATGAAACTTTGCAACGCCCATGGCATTTCTGGCTATGAGGATGGAATAAGACAGATAATAAGAGAAGAGTTAGAAAATTATGTGGATGAGATAAGAATCGATGCTTTGGGCAACATAATTGCAATAAAAGATGGCGATTCTCCCTCCATAATGCTTGCTGCCCATATGGATGAAATAGGGCTTATGGTGAAAAGCATTGATTCCAAAGGTTTCATAAGATTTGTTAAATTTGGAGGATGGTATGATTCAACGCTTTTAAACAGCAGGGTTGTTCTGCATGGAGAAAAGGGAGATGTGTATGGAGTAATAGGAAGTAAGCCGCCTCATTTGATGAAGGAGGAGGAAAAGAAGAAGGCGATCAAGGCAGAGGATATGTTCATTGATATAGGAGCAAGAAGTAAGGAAGAAGTGGAAAAGGCAGGAATAAAAGTTGGCACCACAATAACACTGGATATGGAAATGAAGGAGTTGCTCAATAACAGGATAACTGGAAAAGCACTGGATGATAGAGTGGGTATAGCGATGATGATTGAGGCATTAAAAAGGACAAGGAGCAACGCTACCATATATGCTGTTGGAACGGCACAGGAAGAAGTTGGTTTAAAGGGAGCAAGAACATCTGCCTTTGGATTGAGCCCTGACATGGCGATAGTTTGCGAGGTTGCAATAGCCGGCGACCACCCTGGAATTGATGAAAAGAACAGCAATATAAAGCTGGATAAAGGGGCTGTTATAACCATAGCAGATGCATCTGGAAGAGGCTTAATAGCACAGCCTTTCATGCTCAGATGGCTGGAAAAAGTGGCAAAGAAGGAGAAGATAAAATATCAGCTTGAAGTTTCAGAGGGCGGAACAACAGATGCTGCTGTCATTCACATAACAAAGGAGGGGATACCATCTGCTGTAATAAGCGTGCCAACACGCTACATGCATTCTGGCGTAGAGGTAATAAGCATAGAAGATTTGGAAGCTGGCATAAATCTTATTGCCAAAGCCCTTGAAAATATTGATTTACTTTATAATGAAATGAAAAAGAGCAAATAAAGTTGGACTTTTTATATGCCATAAAGATTATACATCAATGTTTAAAATCCCTCCAATCCTGAGCGCAGACGAACTGCTGGATAAGGCATTTGGAAAAGCAAAAAGGATAAAAGAAAGAGATAGAAAAGCCAGGACAATAAATAAATTATCCACCGTGAAACAAATATTAAATAATACCCTACAAAAATATGTAAAGGCTTTTCCTTCATTTGACAATCTCCACAGATTCTATTACGAACTTTTTGACCTCTTAATTGGAATAGATAAAATGAAGAAATCTTTGGGAGCTATTGAATGGGCAAGAAAGAAAATAAGCAAAATAGCAAATGATGGCATAAAAAAGATAAAAAGAGAGGAAGATGATAAAAAATACAAAAATATATTAGCTGCCACATACGGCAGGATTTCTTCTGTAGTGTATCAGATAAACAGCCATCTATCTTTTCTGGAGGAGGCAAGAAATAAAATGAAAAAGATACCCTATATTGATGCTGATGCTCCAACAATAATAATAGCCGGCTACCCAAATGTAGGTAAATCATCGCTACTCAAAATTCTTTCATCAGCAAAGCCAGAAATTGCTTCCTATCCTTTCACAACAAAAGGTCTTATAGTTGGTCATATGGAAACAGAAGATAAATATGAAAGAAAAAAGATACAAGTGGTTGAGGCTCCTGGCCTGCTGGATAGACGGGATGAAGAGAGAAATTATATAGAAAAACAGGGTATGATTGCTCTCCGCTATCTTCCAGATTTAATTATATTCGTGGTTGATGCTTCCTTGCATTGCGGCTATTCCATGGAGGATCAAATGAAACTACTAGATGAAATAAAAAAAGAGTTCTATGATGTGGACATAATTGTTGTTGAAAATAAGGTGGATATTAGTGGAGGAAAAACAGATTTTATGAAAATATCATGTACCACGGGAGAGGGAATAGATGAACTTAAAAGAGAAATAATGGAAAGGTTATCCTGATTCTTCTTCAATTTCTTCTGGCTTCTCTTCTTTGGTTTCTTCTTTTTCTTTTTTCTTTTTTCTCTGCTTTTCTTTGCCTTCCGGTTCTTCTTTTGTTTCCGCAGCTTTCTCTTCTTCTTTTGTTTCTTCTTTTTCTTCTGTTTCCTCTGCTTCACCTTTTTCTTCTGTCTCTTCTGTAACTTCTTTTTCTTCCTTGCTTTCTTCTGGCTCTTCCTCTGCTTCCTCCGGCTCTTCTTTGCTTTCTGCTTCTTCACCTGTCTCTTCCACTTTTTCTTCCTCTACCTCTTCTGCTTCTCTCAGTTCTTCCTCTTCTTCTTCCTTCTTTACTTCCACTTTTGGCACTTCAAGTAACTCTGATTTATGTACTTCCACCCTCTTAACTGGATAAATTGTTTTCGAGAGTTTGTATGTTTGCTTTCCTATTTCTCCATCAAGCATGAGCTTAACAAAATCATCTAAAGTATTGTTTTTTGCCAGTGTTTCAATAACCTGCTTCATAACAGCCCTTATTGCCCTTTTTTGAGATGTCTGTATTCTCTTGTTTGTATAAGCAGATGGCTTGATTCTTATCCTTTTCCCATCTTTCGTTGTCACATCAAAAACCCCATCTATCTTTGATTTATGCCTTCTTGCCATCCTCTTAACATAATCTGTTGTCGTTTCATGTCCTATAAAAGCAGTATGAGCTTCCAAGCCTCTTACATCAACAACCTTAAAAATTAATTTTATGTGAGCTTTGGCAAAATCGCCCGTCAATTCCTGCAGAGAGACTTCAACTGTTCTACCAAGCACTTTTTCTGGATCATCAGCAGGTGTCTCAGCTATTTTTGCCTTTCCGAACATGCTCGGTGCTATCAATGCATACCAATTCTTTGTCTTTTTTTTCTTCCTCTCCACCATCAAGGGTGAAATGCTATTTATTATATAAATGAATTGGTTAGATTAATGACACATCAAATGAATTATTTTTATTTTACTGCAGCTTTTCACGGCAAGATTACATCAGCAGCAAAAATATTGACGGTAGCCATTCCTATGCCAGCCATACTTACATAGAATTTCCATTCTCCCCCGTTACCGACTATAGGTTCAAATATTGGTATGAAATCGCTATTTTCAATATAAAATTTTCTTGGTGTTTCCCAGATAATTGCCTCTTTTTCTTCACCATCTGGAGTGATGAATTTCAAATGGGCAACGCCTGCTATTATGCTGGCTGGAGCATAAATGAAGCCGATGAATGTATTATTTATATGAACCGTTTTCCTGCCATCCAAAATAATGCTGAATGGTATGCTTTTTAAATTCAGTTTCGCATGAAAATCTTCATTTTCTAAGATAAAGGATGTTGAGCCTTCTGTCGCATTTCCTAACTTTGCATTAGTGCCATTTATGCACACCTTAATATGACTCTTATTCGTAGGAAATATCATAGAAACGAGATACCATTTACCGGGGGATAAAGAAACGTTGTAAACATGATATATACATGAACCATGTGCTTCAACAGGCTTTTTAATTAAATGAGAGTAGGAAAAATTCATGCCAAACATGTCAATCTGAAAATACCAATCTAAAAAAGAACCTTGTTTGAGCATCAATACCATAGGTGGGACCCACCACTTCCCATTTTCACCTATGATAAAAAATCTTTCTAAAAACACGCACCACCTGAAAATGGAGCTGTTAACATCTATTGCCATGTTTACATAAATTTCATCAATATGTATTGTTTCATTAGCATGAATTTCTACAATAAACCAGTTGCTATTTTCTCCTTCTGTTTCTACGCAATAGGAAAAATTATTTGATGCAAAAAATGGAATCGATGTTGAAGCGCCAGAAATCAAAAAAATTACTGTTATGATTGCAAATAGTTCTTTCATCATTTTAATAAAATGAAATATATAAAAATTTTAAGCAGGGGCATGGTAAAGTTTTATTAACTCAGCAGTTATTATATTCTGGATGAATTTCAAAGGTAGAGATGTGATAAGTATAAAGGATTTTTCTAAGGAAGAAATTCTGTATATTCTTGATGTTGCTGAAAAAATGCTCCCAATTGCTGAAGGGAAGAAGAAAAGTAACTTGCTCAACGGCTACATCATGGCTTCTCTTTTCTTTGAACCATCAACCAGGACTCGCCTATCCTTCGAAGCAGCAATGAAAAGATTGGGTGGAAGCGTAATAGGCTTTGCCCAGCCAGGCACAACAAGCCTGCAAAAAGGAGAAACACTCGCAGACACAATCAAGACAGCTGAAAGCTATTGTGATGTAATAGTAATGCGTCACCCCAAAGAAGGTTCTGCAAGACTGGCAGCAAAATTTGCCTCTGTACCAATAATAAATGGAGGAGACGGCGCTGGCCACCACCCGACGCAATGCCTTCTTGACTTATTCACAATAAGAAAGGAGAAAGGGCAAATAGAAGGAAATAGGGTAGCGTTGCTTGGCGATTTGAAATACGGAAGGACTGTACATTCTCTAGCATATGCTCTGGCTTTATTTAAAGTAGATATGGTGTTCATCTCGCCTCCAGAACTGCAGATGCCGAAAGAGGTAATAGAAGAATGCAGAGAGATGGGAGCCAATATCACAATTAAAAATAGTCTTGAAGGACTTGATGAAATAGATGTTCTTTATGTAACCAGAATTCAAAAGGAAAGATTTCCTGACCCAGAAGAATATAAGAAGGTTGCAGGCAGTTACAGAATAGATTTAAAAACTCTGGAAAATGTTAAGGAGGACATGATAATAATGCATCCTTTGCCAAGGGTGGATGAGATTTCGCCAGAAGTAGATGAAACAAAACACGCTGCCTATTTCCGACAAACTTTCAATGGCGTGCCTGTCAGAATGGCTTTACTGGCTCTGGTATTGGGGGAGGTAAAATGAAGGAGTTAAAGGTGCAACCAATTAAGGATGGCACAGTCATAGATCACATTCCCCCAGGAAACGCGTTTAAGGTGTTAAAAATCCTTGGAATAACAGAAAGTTTGCCAGATTCTGTCATTAGTATCGCAATAAATGTTGTTGGAAAGAGAGGCAAAAAGGATATTGTCAAAATAGAGAATAGAGAACTGAAAGCTGAAGAAGTGGATAAAATTGCATTGATTGCACCAAATGCAACAATAAACATCATAAGAAATTACGAAGTTGTGGAAAAGAGAAGGGTGGAGGTGCCAGACGAAATAGTTGGCATCGTTAAATGTCCAAATCCAAATTGCATATCAAATACAAGAGAGCCTATAAAAACAAGATTTATTGTAAAAAGCAGACAGCCATTAAAAATCAAATGTTATTACTGTGAAAGAGAGCCGGAAGATATTTCCTCTCTGATAATGTAGGCGGAGATAAAATTTAAGGCAAGAGTTGTATACACATGGGGAAAAATAGAGCGGCAACTTATGCAATTATAGCTGCAGCTTTGTGGGGCATGTCCTTCCCGATTACAAAAATAGGCTTGCAGAATGTCTCACCTGTATTATTTGCTTTTCTACGTTATGCAATTGCAAGCCTCCTTTTTATTTTTCTCCTTTTTTTCACCAAAAATTTCTACAGCATAGACACAAAAAAATTTGTTTTTCTTGGAATTGTAGCTGTTACTCTACCAACAATTCTGCAGAATGTTGGTTTAAAATATACCACTGCATACATAACTGGCTTTTTGCAAAGCACAGGCCCAATATATACTGTCATACTTGCCTATATTTTTCTGAGTGAAAAAATCAATATATATAAAATTCTGGGTATTTTGTTGGCTTTTGTCGGCGTTTACTTAATGGTAAGGCCTGAAGGCGGAGGAAATTTATTTGGCAATCTGCTTGTCCTCTCCTCTGCCATATCATATTCCATAGGAGGAATAATTGCAAAGGATTTATTGAACAATGGCTATAAACCCTTGCAGATAATAGCTTTCTCCTCAATATTTGGCACAATTTTCCTTATCCCAATGATATTTTTCGAAAAAATAAGCTTTGAATATGCGAGCATAAAATACATTTTATTTCTTGCAATATTCACCACATTCATTGCATATCTTTTGTGGTATTCGGCAATGGAAAAAATGGAGGTATCGAAGCTTTCGTTTTTTACATATTTAATTCCTCTTTTTTCTTTAATCTCCTCGCATTTTTTGCTGCAAGAAGAAATAAAAATTGCAACAATACTGGCCGGCTTTATTGCTGTTTTAGGGGTGGCTATAGCGCAGAAGGCATAGAAATTTAAGCTAGATTTGCATTATATATTTATGATGCAAGCAAAACTTATTAACGATATTACTGACCTATCGTGGCTCTCAAGAGCATTTGATACAGAGATAAAAAGACAGGTATTCAACGAAGTATCAAAGGACTGGATAACAATGGAAGTTATTGAGGAAAAATATGGTGAGGAGGGTAAAAAGGCGTTAAAATTTTTTGAAAAAGTAAGAATGGTTGAGACAAGATGGACTATGTCTGAGGATGGCAAAGCAAAAAAAGAATATCATGCATTCTATTCAGCATTTCATATTAATGTGATGACATCAATAGATATGATAAGAGATGTATTTTCAGTTATTTTAATGAGTGATGAAGAATTTGCAGAAATTGAGAAAAAAATATATGATTTTATTGGAGATGATGGCGAACTAAGCAGAGAAGTAGAAAAGGAATTTAATTTTACACCCGTGCAAATGAGATGCATTGTGAAGAGATCTGACAAACTTGAATACAGGGGCATGAAAATAGAAAGGCTCGAGGAAAACTAAAAATATTAATATAATATGCATTTACAGTAAAATGCGAACAACGATACTCGGTGGTGGCAAGGAAGTAGGCAGAGTGGGCTTATTTAACGAATTTGAAAATGGGAAGCTTTTAATAGACTATGGGCTCACACCGGAAGAGCCACCAAAATATCCTATGGAATCTCCTCCGGTAAGGCATGCAATTCTCACTCATGCTCATCTCGATCACTCTGGCATGATTCCATGGATTTGCAGCAGATATAATACAAAAGTCTTTTCCACCCGTCTCACAGCTGAAATATCAGAGATTTTATATAGAGATACACTCAAAATTGCCGATGCAAAAGGACATCCATTTCCTTATGGAGAAAACGAATTAAATATTTCAATGCATAAATTTGAATATATTGAACAAAATGAAGAAATATCGCTAAATGGCTTTAAAATTCGTTTTCATCCAGCTGGTCATATTCCAGGCTCTGTTATGGTTGAAATTAAGGATTTGGGCATTTTGTATGCCTGCGATATCAATACAATAGATACAAATTTGCTTAAAGGAGCGAAGCCTGTGAAATGCAATACATTGTTTATAGAAGGAACATATGCAGGTGTAGAGCACCCTGATAGAAAGGAGTTAGAAAAACAGTTTCTGGACGAAGTAGATGATATTGTCAATAGAGGAGGAAAGGTAATAATACCTGCATTTGCTGTTGGAAGAACTCAGGAGCTTGCTATGATTTTGCACAGGAGTGGACACGAAGTATGGCTTGATGGAATGGGAGCCAAAATAGCAGATATAATGCTTAAGCACAAAGGATACATAAGACATCCTGAAAAGTTAAAAAAAGCAATAGGCGAGATGAATCTTGTATATTCAAATCATGGAAAAAAACTTGCCTTAAAATCAGGCATAATATTAACAACAAGTGGCATGATGAACGGCGGTCCAGTGCTGTGGTATGTGGATAAAATTAAAGATGATCCTAAATCAGCAGTCATAATAACTGGCTACCAAGTAGAAGGAACAAACGGAAGAATGTTGCTTGAAAACAGAGAGATAGAGTTGTATGGCATCAGAACAAAGGTAAATTGCCAGGTAAAATTTTACGATTTCTCCGCCCATGCAGGCCACAGCCAGCTCGTAAATTTCATAAAAGCCTGTTCACCTGAAAATGTCGTTATATTTCATTCAGATAACCCTCAAGCACTGGCAGAAGAAATTGACTCTGCAAATATATACATTCCTGATAATGGAGAAGAAATAAAAATATAAAAAACACAGAGAGAGGGTTGTTAGCCAATTAAGTCAATACCCATCTTCTGTCCGTTTTCCCATTTTGGTAAAACAACGCCTTCGTTTTTAGGCGAGAGAATATATGGTGATGAAACTCCTGTCATTATTGCCATCATTCTGCATCTTCCATTGTAATCCTTATTTACTCTGGCCCCCAAGATAACGTTGGCATATGGATCTAGCTCCTGAGTCACGTATTCTGCCACTTTCTCTGCAAATTCCAATGACATGTCTGGTCCACCAGTAATATGTATAAGACATCCTTTTGCCCCTCTATAGTCAACTTCTAGCAGTGGATGATGCATTGCTTCATGGGCTACAGCTT
>JAPDJQ010000061.1 GCA_029259015.1 Thermoplasmatota archaeon
CAGTCAGGTATACATACATGCTGGTGTAAATTCATTCATTGCATCTACTCGTTATACAGCTGATCCAGGCTATTTAGAACCAGGACTAATACTCAAGGGTTTTGGTTTTTACGGCTACATAAATGCAACCAAGAATCTATGGCTTTATGGAGAATATCCAGATTTGCATTTTGGTGCTCTGCTGGCGGAGGATTTCATTCTTGATTTGATTAAAAATGATACAACGGTTGGCTTGGCTTTGAGAAATGCTAAAAATAAATATCTGCCGAAAGATGCGAATTCAACTTTCATGTGGACTCCTCCTCTTGTGAATGGAGATAATTTTGGCATGGAAGAAACAAAGGCACTGGATAAGAAGTATGTTTGTATTCATGAATTCACTTTATACGGCGACCCTGCTTTCAACCCCTATCCATGAAATACGGCTACCCCGAACCACCGTGGAGCTACTCGCCCAAAGAAGTAAACGAATGGCTCAATGCTGTATATGGAGGACATGAATGTAAGAAATGTAAGGTTGAAAGGCATGAAAAATGGCTCAAAAATGTGGAGATAGATATAGATTTAAATGTCGAAAGGGAAATAAAAAAGCCGTCGAGTATTGTTTTGAAGGCTTTGCAGAAAATTGCTGGATATGAAAAAGTGGAGGAACATTTTGAACTGTTACCAACCTCCGAAATTCTACTCAGAGCATTACATAAGGCAGGATACAGAAAAGCGAGTATAAAAATAGATGGAAGAGAAATAAAGGCAAAGAGAATAAAGGTTGCCATGGAGGAAATGGCAAAAGTTGCATCAGATAGAAGGATGGAGCAGGCTTCAATACATGCTCTGAATGATGGAGAAGCAAAAATAAGGATAAGTACTCTCCATTCCAAAAAGCATCATAGCATAGAGATAAAAATAAGCAGGATAAAGGAGAAAAATCTGCAGAAATTCTTAATTTACATAAGAAAAAGGCTAGAGGGAAAGGAAGAGATAAAATAGCTACTTCATTACTTCCTTTATTGCCTCTTCAAGCACATCCATTGCATTGTTTAATTGCTGCTCATTTATGCATAAAGGAGGTATAAATCGTATAGCAGATTCACCGCATCCAAGCAAAAGAAGTCCTTTTTTGAATGCTCTATCAACAATTTCATCCCTCGCTTTTGGATTTATCTCTTTGCTTTCCTTGCTTTTAACAATCTCTATTGCCTGCATTAAGCCGATGCCGCGAGCATCTCCAACAATCTCGTATTTCTCAACCATTTCTTGTAATCTCCTCGCCATTACCTCCCCTTGTTTTGCAGCATTCTCTATTAGTCCTTCTTCCAACACCTCTATAGTAGCCAGAGCTGCGGCACATGCCAAAGGATTGCCACCAAATGTTGTTGAATGCGCCCCCTTCACCTTAAAATCATTTTCTGCAGGATAAATACATGCTGAAAGTGGCAAACCAGAGGCTATGGCTTTAGCAGTAGTTATAACATGTGGAACAACGCCAAAATGCTCGATTGCCCACATTCTGCCTGTTCTTCCAAAGCCTGCCTGAATTTCATCGTCAACAAGCAGAATACCATGCTCTTCTGCAAGCTTCAGCAACTCTTTAAAGAAATTCTTTGGTGGAACAATATAACCGCCTTCGCCCTGTATTGGCTCTGTAAAAACAGCTGCAACCTCGTCACCCGGCACAAAATGGCGAAAAGCATATTCAATATAATTTATAACTGCATTCACAAGCTCATCTGGCTCTTCATATCCATTTATTCCAAATGGGTTGCGGTATGGATTTGGATATGGAACATGAATAACGCCAGGCATCCAAGGGAAGAATTTTTTCTTGTGAACTATCTTGCTGGCCGTCAAAGCCAAGGCGCCCATTGTCCTTCCATGGAATGCGCCTATGAATGCAATGAAGAATTTTCTTCCTGTACTCCATCTTGCCATCTTCAATGCTGCTTCAACAGCTTCTGCTCCACTATTTCCATAATAAACCTTTTTATCAAAGTCGCCAGGTGTTATGCTGCTGAGTTTCTTTGCAAGTTGCACTTGCAAATCATAGTAAAAATCGGTGCCGGCAAAATGTAAAAACTTTTCTGCCTGTTTTTTTATTGCCTCCGTCACCTTTGGATGGCAATGACCAGTATTAACAACACCTACACCAGAAGTGAAATCGAAAAATATGTTACCATCAACATCTTCAAAAACCACTCCTTTTGCTTCCTTAACTACTGCTGGAGATGCCTTTGTTGTATTTGCAATATATTTTGTATCTTCCTCTATAATTTTTTTGGCATTTTCTCCTGGAAGAACTTTGATAACGGGTTTATCTTCATTTCCGGTTATCATGTGGATGAAATGCATGTCGCTTTAAAAAATTTCTTCTCATTTTGCAAATAATTTTCATCTTGATTCATAACAAAATCTATATAAGGATTGGTTATTTCCTTTTATATGAAAAGGTTGTTTGTCGTATTACTATTACTTCCTTTCATAATGTCCGCCGCGGCTCAGGAAACATATTATTGGTTACATAATGATATGAATCCTGAACATAGTGAATATAAATTGATGGATTATATGGAGCCAAAGGGAGGCTCCTCGGCATCAATAAATTTGGATGAGGGAGCGGCGATATGGGCGACTCCTCCTTTTGAAAGAGATGCTAAAATAAATGGCGATGTAAAAATAACTGTATTCCTTGAGGCATTTTTTATTAGAGAAGATTTACTCCCTTTCCAGGTGAAAATAATAAAAGCATCTTTAATTGATATCGCACCTTCCGGCAATATAGACATAATAGATTCAACCCGTCCCACACCTATCTTTTTTCCAAAAAATAATACTCTGAAATCATGGACATTCAAAATAAATAATGTTGAGCGTGTCATTCCTGCGGGCCACTGTTTGGGAATAAAAATAGAAAAAACATTCGATTTATTGTCATATTTCCCTTTTAGTATTCTCTCTCCATTTTTTGCCACCTATGTTTTGTATGATTCAACATATACAAAATCATATGTTCTGGTGCCCTTCAATATAACGGGGGAGGGAATAAGTCTGGAATGCTTTAATAATAGAAAGGAAGTGAAACCAGGTGAAGAGGCAATTTACACTGTCATAATATATAATAATGGAGAACAAAACGATACTGTAAGAATTTCGTCCAGTTATACTGGAGATGACTGGAAAGTTGAAATCGAGAAAACTCAGGTAAAGGTCCCAGCTAGGTCATTCAGCTATACAGATGTAACTGTGACAGCTCCAGAAAATGCTAGCGAAGACGATTACCTTAACATAACAATATATGCTGAAGGAAGCACAGGAAGCGATTCCTTATGGCTAAATACAACCATAGCACCTCCAGAGTATGGAGTTAAAGTTATTGCAAAGGATAAGGAAGTGAAGGCTGAGCCAGGAAAAACCGCCACATTCACCTTTACAGTTGAGAATACAGGAGATTTGTATGATACCTATGATTTATTTGTAACCTGTGTATGGCCATATACCCTAGAGAAGAATAGCATATCATTGGATGCAGGAGAAAGTACAGATGTAAAAGTATTTGTTAAAGTTCCAGAAAATGCTACAAATGGAACGACAAGGCTTGTAGCATTGACTGCGAAATCAGTAAATTCTGAAAAGGAAAGCACAGATGATGCAACATTGCGAGTTTATTTTGTTACACCTTCTGAAGGAGGAAAGGGAGAAGGAGGACTTAGAACATTAGGTTACGTTCTCTTTGTTTGTGGAGTAATAGCTCTGCTTGCAATAGCATATTATATGGGAAGAACTGTTCAGAAAATGGCATTACTTGAATGCGATGAAAGAATGGCAGAAGTGCCGCCTGGAAAAACAGCAGAGTTTAACATAAAAGTAACAAACCCACTGGAAAAAGATGAGAAGAACAGGATGAGATACAGATTTAGAATCGAGGGAAGAATACCAGAGGGATGGACCGTTGACATCGATAAGGACGAAATTATTCTGGGCGGAGGCGAGGAGGCAGAAGTAAAACTAAAGGTGAAAGTGCCAGAAGGTACAAGTCCAGATGAATGGACTTCTCTGGATTTTGTTGTAATGCCAGAAAAAGGAAAGAGTGAAAAGATAAATCTGCTTGTTACTCTCAGAGAACCCAGAGAAATGCTGAAAACAGAAATAACACATGAGCCTGAAGAATTCAAAGAAGGGGAAAGAGTTGTCACGAAGGTCAGGATAGAGAATGTTGGAGAAAAGGAGGCAGAGAATAAGAAAGTTATATTGAAGGTGAACGGAAAAGAAAAGAATAGGATAGAAGGCGTGACCATCCCTCCAAATGCTGTTGTGGAAATAGAACTTCCATGGATTGCAGAAGAGGAAAATGAGGTTGAGGTAAGAGTAGAATAGAAAAGTATTATAAAAACTCCGCAGATAATTATACGTGGAGAAAGAACTATCCAGAATAGGTGGGGATGCAAGATTTGTGGTAAAAGAATCAAAAACTTTTTTTCTTCCAGCCGCTCCATTGCGTGGATTTGAAAAAATGGTTGAAGGAAAAAGCCCTCTTTTTGTTGTGGAAGCAGTAATGAGGATATGCGGGATATGTCATGCTGCTCATGCAATTGCTTCATGTGAGGCATTTGAACATGCTTTTGGTATTTTCCCTCCAAGAAATGGCATAATGCTGAGGGAGGCAATAGGTCTTCTAAACAGAATACAGAGTCATTTTCTCCATAATATTATGATTTTACCGGATTTACTGAATGAAAAATATGTGGATGATGTGATGAGCGGCACATTGGATGCTTTGGAAAAGGTTAACAAAGTTTTAACAGATTTGGCCGGGGCACCCACTCATCCAAATAGGCTGGTTATAGGAGGCATTGCAAAAGCACTCTCTGAAAAAATTTTAGAGAGGAGCATCGAGGAACTAAAGAAGGCAGAAGAAATTTATAATGAGATAAAAAAGATTGAGGTAAATGAATTTTTCTGGAGTAAAGATGCACTTCTTGCGAAAAAAATAGATGTGGATGCAAAATATCTGGCATCTCATCTTTTTTATGGAGATAGATATGCAATTAATCTGGAAAAAATAGAAGTTATACCTTATAGCGAGATTCATGAAGAAAAGGATATAGCCAAAAAATCTACCTCCATGCTTGCATTGTATGACGGAGAATATGTTGAAGTTGGGCCGAGAGCTAGGTTAAAAAGCTATAGAAACTTTTCATTTCATGGCATGATGGGGTTACAGATTGCAAGGCTTGAAGAAATTACCCTCGCTTTTAAACGAATCGAGGAAATTTTAAAAGAGATTGATATCAATCAACCAGTTAAAACAGAAGGCTTTATGTTCAGAAAAGGAAAAGGTGTTGGCGTATATGAAGCTCCAAGAGGATTGCTTATTCATAGAGTTTCCTTAAATGAGGAAGGAAGGGTGGAAAACTACAGCATTATAGTTCCAACCATGTTCAACATTCCTCTGATGGAAAAAACGAATAGTGAGATGGGCATAAGATTATATGATCCCTGCATACCATGCGCTACCCATTGCGTGGAGGTGATATAATTAAATTAAATGTGGCTCATGTCGATCTCGGAGGATGTGAGGGATGCTCTGTTGCTCTTTTAAGGGCGATGATAAAAATGCAGGATACGTGTAATTTTAAGGATAAAATGATTGCAAGGGATGATTTCAAAGTCGAAAAGGAGGACTTGATTATAGTAAGTGGCGCAATTTGTTTAAATGATACCGAGAAGGTTGAGTTATTAAAGAGTTTAGGGGAAAATGGTAGCGTATTAGTTGCATTTGGCTCATGCGCAGCAGTTGGAGGAATAACGAGATATTGCAGAGGAGGACAGCAACCCAAGCCAGAACATATGACTTTTCAGCCAATTAATGTAGTAGTGGATGTTGATTATGCTATTCCTGGATGCCCCCCATCTCCGCGAATGTTGAAACCATTTATTGATGCTTTTGTCTCCAAAAAGCAATCAAACTTTATACAAATTTTCAAGGCTGTTGCAAAAGTGAGAAAGCTCAGTGGTTTTGATTTAATAGATGATGTGATTCTACAGAACATATGTGTTGGATGCGGCGCCTGTGTTTTATCCTGTCCAAATGGAGCTCTTCAAATGATTGGTGGAAAGCCGGATTTGATAGTGGAAAAATGTATAAGATGTGGAACATGTTATGTGAGATGCCCAAGAGCGTCTCAACTTGTAATAAGGAGGTACCTGAAATGATGCCAAGTTGGTATTTAAAAAATCCTATCGGAGAGTATGTGGGTATATATTTGGCGGAGGTTTCGGAAAAAGTCAATATTGGGGAAAATGTGTCAGGAGGAGCAATTACAGCGTTTTTATGCTATCTCATAGATAAAAATTTTGTTGATGGTGTTATAGCAGCCAGAAAAACAAAGGGATTGGAAGGAGAAATCATTGTTGCAAAGAGCAAGGAAGAAATAATAAAAACAGCTGGCAGTAAATGGCAGGTGTTGCCATTCACTTCCAAACTCAAAGAAACCATAGAAAATGAAGATTTAAAGAAGATAGCAATTGTGGGTCTTCCCTGTCAAATACACTTTTTGAGACAGATGAAAACATTTCCCTTGCTGGAAATGGATTTCAGCCATAGAATAGACTTTTTGATTAGTCTTTTTTGTTATGGAACATTTGCTCAAGAGAGCATACTTAACTATATAAAAGAAAAATACGAAGTGGAAATTTCATCAATTAAAGAAGTCAAAATTACCCCCAAAGCCCTTAAATTTATAGGAGGAAAAACGGTGGAGATACCATTTGAGGAAATAACCGGATATTTACAAATTGGTTGTCTTTTATGCCCTGATTATACGGGCACATCTTCTGATATTTCTGCTGGCATTATCAGAGATAAAACAATAATTATTTCAAGAAACGAAAGAGCAGATGAAATGATAAAAGATGCAGCATCTATGAAATATATAAAAATATCTGAGGCTGGCAAGGAAATCATTAAAAGAGTGGAGGAGGAATCAATAAGAAAAATAAACAGGGCATCCAAACATATTGCCGATTTGCTTTAATTCATCTCACAAAACATTTATCCACAAGCTTCTCGAGCATTTTTTTCAAATTTTTAAATTCTTCTTGAGAAAGCGTTGTTTTACTTAAGAAATCCGGCTTCAAAGTTTTTGATGGGATAAATCTCTGCAGAACATACAGCTTTGCTCCTCTTATCATAGAACCAATATCGAGTATATCTTCTATGCTCAACAGTTCCTTGACAACTGTTGTTCTGAATTCATATTCTATACCCGATTCAAAAATAAGCTGGATGCTTCTCGCAATTTTCTCTATATCAACATTTGTTCGCGTTATTTTGCTGTACTTTGTCAGCGGCGCTTTTATGTCCATGGCAATGTAGTCTACTAATCCATATTTTATGATTCTACCAAGCATTTCCGGGTTGCTTCCATTCGTATCCAGTTTAATTGAATAGCCCATTTTTTTAACCTTCTCCATAAACCTTGGTAAATCTGGATGGATGGTTGGCTCTCCTCCTGTTATTACCACCCCATCAACTTTCTCTTTTTTCTCTTTCAAAAATGAAAAAATATCCTTTTCATTTACTGGCTCAGGAAATATTTCAGACATTACAAGTTCGGGATTATGACAGTATGGACATCTGAAATTGCATCCACATGTAAATATAACACTGCTTATTTTCCTCGGATAATCAATGAGAGAAATTTTCTGAAAACCTCCTATTCTCATTTTATTATGAATGTTTTCCTTATTCTAAACTCCTCCTGCTTTCCTTTATTCCACTGCTTTACCGGACGGAGATAACCAACCACTCGTGAATATACTTCGCATTCATTACCACATTTTGGACATATTTTATGCTCTCCAGCTAGATAGCCGTGTGATGGACATATGCTGAAAGTTGGTGTGATGGTGAAATATGGCAATGCATAATTACTGCATATTTTTTGTATCAGCGTTTTGACCACCTCAATATCATCTATCTTTTCTCCAACAAAAATATGAAGAACTGTACCCCCTGTATATTTTGTCTGTATTTCATTCTGGTGATCCAGCACTTCAAATATATCATCTGTATAGTTTAATGGTAGATGAGTAGAATTTGTGTAAAACGGCTCAGCCCCTCTTGAATATTCATCTTCATTTGCACATATTATGCTCGGATACTTTGCCTTATCTATTTTTGCTAGCCTATATGATGTACCCTCTGCAGGGGTTGCTTCAAGGTTATAATTATTGCCTGTCTCCTCCTGAAATTGTATAAGGAGGGAGCGCATGAAATCGAGCACATTAAGGGTGAATTTTTTGCCTTCTGGTGAGGCAATATTTTCGCCAAATAAATTGAGGCATGCTTCATTCATTCCTATTAGGCCTATCGTGGAGAAATGGTTTTTCCAGTAGCTATCAAATCTCTTCTTCACATATCTGAGATAAAATTTTGAATATGGATATAGATCATTTTCCGTAAATTTTTCTAGAACTTTTCTTTTTATCTCCAAGCTCTCCTTTGCTAATTCCATTAATTCTTCAAGTTTTTCCAGAAAATCATCCTCATCTCTTGCCAGATAAGCAATGCGAGGCATATTTATAGTAACAACCCCTATACTCCCTGTAAGAGGATTTGCTCCAAATAATCCACCACCCCTCTTTCTTAGCTCTCTAGTATCAAGACGGAGTCTGCAACACATACTTCTGGCATCCTCTGGCTTCATATCCGAATTTACAAAATTGGCGAAATATGGTATTCCATATTTAGCTGTCATACTCCATAACCCTTCCAAATTTTCATTGTTCCAATTAAAGTCTTTCGTTATATTATATGTTGGAATAGGAAATGTAAATACTCTCCCTTTTGCATCTCCTTCCATCATCACTTCAAAAAATGCTTTGTTAAACATATCCACTTCTTCCTGAAAATCTTCATATGTTAAACCCTGCAATTCTCCACCTACAACAACTGCCTGTGCCTTCAGATATTCTGGAATACTTAGATCCATTGTGATATTAGTAAAAGGAGTCTGGAAGCCAACTCTAGTCGGCACATTTATATTGAAAATGAATTCCTGTAGAGCTTGCTTTACTTCCTTATAATCAAGGCCATCGTATCTTATGAAAGGAGCGAGAAGAGTATCAAAATTTGAAAATGCCTGTGCCCCAGCAGCTTCCCCTTGTAGAGTATAGAAAAAATTCACAATTTGCCCCAGAGCACTTCTGAAGTGTCTTGCAGGACTGCTTTCAATTTTTCCTACCACCCCCTTAAAGCCGGTAAGCAGCAAATCATATAAATCCCAGCCAACACAGTAGGGGGCAAGTAAATTCAAATCATGAATATGAAAATCGCCATTTAGATGAGCTTTTCTTATCTCAGGAGGATAAATTTTGTTTAGCCAATAAATTTTGCTTATTTCAGATGAAATATAGTGGTTCAGCCCTTGCAAAGAATAGGTCATGTTGCTGTTTTCATTAACCTGCCAGTCGATTCTTTTTAAATATTGCTCAACTAAGTCAACGTTGGCTTTGGCGGCAATCTCTCTTATTCTTGCGTGCTGTTCCCTGTATAAAATATAGGCCTTTGCAGTCTTACGATACGGAGAAGTTAATAAAACTTCTTCAACAATATCTTGTATCTGCTCAACTGTAGGAATTTCTTTGATAATTTGCTGGGCTAAATTTAAAACTCTAAGCATTAATTTTTCGGCAATCTTTCTATCAAACTCTCCTGTTGCTTTTCCTGCTTTAGCAATGGCATTTGTGATTTTTTCGGCATCGAACTCGACTATTCTTCCATCTCTCTTCCTTATTTTTTTAAACATTGACTCTCACCGTCAAATTTTTTTGATAATTGTAAAAAAAAATTGATAAATAAATGTTTCTTTTTGGCTTGATTCGTAAAAAAAATCACGGGCATTGAAATTATCTCTGTCGTCTATGGAATCTTCAGCCTTATTCCAACAATTCCAATTTCTATTTCAATTTATGAGGTAGTTATTCTCACATTCTTTGCCAGAGCATATGGAGTAAATACAGGATTTTCCACTTCCCACCAGTAAATTTGCCTTATTTCTTTTGATAATGCTGTAATGTTCTCAAAAATCCTCTGCAAATTGTCACTTATTCTTATACCCTTAACAGCGTGCTCAATTTCCCCATTTTTTATATAGAATGCAGCATCTCTTGCAACAGTGGAAAAATCTCCATTGCGGTAATTTTGGAAGCGAGTATACCATACATTTGTTATAAGCAGCCCTTCCTTTATTTCCTCAATCATCTCCTCCTTTTTCCAGTCTCCTGACTCGATAATCAAATTCCAAGGGTGGGGCGCTACTATGCCAGCATTTCCTGTCGTTTTTGCATTGTGAAGCATTGCTGTCGTGCCATTATGCAAATACGTTTTTAACACACCATTCCCAATAATTTTTGTTTTTGCTGTAGCTACACCCTCATCATCAAATTTTCTTGAGAATATGCCATCTCTTTCCACTCCGCTGTCATACAATGTTATGCATTCATTTGCCACTTTTTTACCAATTTTATCTGCTAGGAAGGAATAGCCAGCATCAATTGCAAAAGCAGAGGAAAAATTTCCTAGATTGGAAACTAAATCCGCAAATGAGAGGGGAGTAAACAAAACATCATATTTTCTTTCTTCTACCTTCTTTGCATCTTTTACATCTGCTGCAATTTCTGCCGCTTCTCTGCCAGCTTTTGTATCTATGGCGTCAAGTCTTCTTGAACAGCTCACTGCATGCGCTGAAGCATCGTCATTCATTGCTCTCAATGACAAATATGCCGTGCTGTTTTTATCTTCGCATGTTATGCCTTTTGAGTTATACACTTTTATTTTTTCTATAGTGCCATATAAAACTCCTGCCACTTCTTTCGCTTCTTTAATTGCCCCATTTATGGCTTCGTTTGCTTTATCCAGCAATTTTTCATCATCAACAACGCTTTCATCAAAAATTTTGTTGTTTGTATAATTTCTATTTTCTCCAATTTCAAATGGTGCCTGAGAAAGATAATTAAAGACATCCTTTGCTTTATCTAACATCCTCCTAATTTTATTTTCATTAGGATCCTCAATGGAAACGCTAAGAAGTTTTCCATTTCTGTATATGTAAATTATCATATTCTTTACATTCCATTCCTTTAAAACGCCTATCCTGCTATTATAAAACCTAACCTGCTTGCTTGTTGCTTCTCTTTCAATTGCCACAAACTTATCATATTTCTTTAGCAAATCAATCATTTTATCGCCATATTTCTAAGCCTTAAATCCACGCCACCAGTTGAAACTTCTATCCCTTGCATTGGATCTCCTTTCCCACAGGTAGCAGGATAAAATTGCAATTCTTTTCCAGCAGCATCCACCTTCCTGTAAAAATCAAATGTGGAAATTTCTATAGCAGGATGATATGCTATTCCCTCTATTCTGCCATTTTTTATGATATATGCCTCTTCTCCAACATATTTCTGATTTATTCTTTTGTCGTCGATGTTCCACTCCATGAATGTCACCATGTACACGCCCTGTTTTATATCTTCTATCATTTCCTCCAAGCTATAATCGCCAGGGGCAAAATATGTGTTTGCCATCCTAACAATTGGCTCCTTTCCATATGTTGCCCTTGAAGCTGCATTGCTCTTGCAGCCCATTTCATAAGCTGTTTGGCGATTATGCAGAAATTCATTTACTATGCCTTCCTTAATCAAAAATCTCTTTCTTGCTTTAATTCCTTCATCATCATATTTGTAAAAGCCGTAGCTGTTTGGCAATGTAGGATCATCAACAATGCTGATACATTCATTTGCAAATTTTTTACCTATTAACTCCATAGAAGCATATGATTTTCCAGCTTGAGCTGCCTCTCTTCCTAGAATGCGATCCGCTTCAAAGGGATGGCCGCAACTTTCATGGGCAATCAGGCCAGTTATATATGGGCTCAAAATAACATCCCCTTTTGGAGGAGCTTTTTCTCCTTTTTTAATTAAATCTTTCAGGAAATTTATATCATGTTGCAAATTTTTTTCAATCTGCCACTCTTCAATGAATTCCCATCCGCCAACGTTGCCAAACTCACGATGCATCTGTTCTGTCTCCTCGTTCATCACTGTGATGAGATAATAAAGATATATTCTGGGAATTCTGGAATAAATAGCAGCGCCTTCGTTGTTCATGTAAAGTTTTTCAGTCATCTGGTCACTATATGAAAAAATTCTCTGATGTTCCTTTGCAAATTCATCCAAGCCCTTAATAAAATCAATTTTTTCTTCAACTGGAGGAAATTCCGCTTTCACCTCATATTTATCTTCATAAAACTTTTCCTCACTTAGTTTAACGGAGCTTTTCTGCAATCTTGCCATTTTTGTTGCTGTCTCGACACCTTTCCTAATTTGCTCTTTATTCACAACATCTGAGAAATAAAAGCCCATGCCATCATCAATTACTCTTATTGAAAAGCCATAGTTTTCGTATATATCAAAATCCTTTAGCTCACCATTCACAAACAGAATTTCATTGCCTGTATGCCTCTCAATCCTTATCTCAATATATTCTGCCTTGGCTATCTTCAGAGCATATTCTGCCAAATCCTCGTCCACAATGGATATTTATCAGATATATTTAAATTGAAAGGGTGATGCTGCAGCAAGTTTCTTCACAGTAAAAGTTAAATTGTACTTACCATTAGTTTAGTGGGGGTAAAAATGAAAAAATCACTGGTTGTGTTAATGGCAGTTGGAACAATTTTAGCTAATGTAACCCTTGCGGGAATGGAAATGCATACTACAACAAACACCGTAAAAGAAGAAAAAGTTACAGAAAGTGTAGAATTTCAGTCATATCAGATGATTGAAGAAGGAGAATATGCAAAGATTCTGATGGAAGATGCAAACTACATGCATTATGCAGGCAAGCCAATGCTTCCATATTACACGAAGGTATACTATTTCCCACTTGGAACAAAGGTAAGTGTGGAATGCATTCCAAAGAATATAGAGATAAAACATATAGACAAGAAAATTATGCCGGCGCCTGCTCCCAAACCGTTGAGCATATATTATAGCAGCGATGAAAATGTTGGGAAAGATGCAGTGTATGATAGCATGGAAGCATATCCGGAAACATGGTATAGCTATTATTTGGGAGGAGGCTTAGTTGATGGAGAGCATGTGACCATTCTTTCGATTCATTTGTATCCAGTGAGATATAAGCCAGCATTAAATGAGGTAGAATTTGCAAATGAATTTGAGGTAAAAATTGATTACAAACCACCAGAAAAAACATTGGTTAACAAAGATGAATATGATTTGCTCATTATTTGTCCGCAGGAATGGAGAGACACTATTGAAACTCTTGCCCAGCATAAGGAAAGCCATGGAGTAAAGACAATGGTAGAAACGGTGGAAAACATAGTTTCAAGTTATGATGGCAGGGACGGAGCAGAGAAAATAAAGTATTTCATAAAAGATATGCTCGAAACCTATGGAATCAAATATGTTCTGCTTGTAGGGGGCAAAAAATCATATATTACCGGAAACTGGGGCTACGACGGCCCAATGAAGCATGATGATAGCCTATGGTATTGCCCAGTGAGATATGTTGCATTAGACGATAACGCTGAACATGGTTATATTAGTGATTTATACTTTGCAGATATATATGATGCAGAAGGCAACTTCTCAACATGGGATACAAATAACAATGGAATCTATGGAGAATGGAGGCTTGGTGGAAAGGACATTTTGGATTTATATCCTGACTTGTATGTAGGCAGACTTGCATGCAGGAGTTTGAAGGAGCTAAATAATGTAATTGATAAGATAATAACATATGAAAACAGCAATGTAAAAAGCCAGGAATGGTTCAAAAAAATGCTGCTTGTTGGAGGAGATACTTTCAATGATGCAGAAAATATACCAGAGGGAGAGGTATCAACATTATGGTTCTATGAAAAGTACATGGCAGATGAATTTGAAAAGGTGAGCTTATTTGTATCAGACGGAACTCTTACATTTGGGGTAACAGATCCGAACAAATATGCAGGGAAATTTGCATGGGTTAATGTAATAAAAACATTCAGCCAGGGATGTGGTTTTGCTGTATTTGATGGCCATGGCAGCCCAACAGCATGGGCAACTCACTTCCAAGGACATGCCAGCCATTCTGATCCATGGGTTAACGGGTTGATGACATACAATATGGATTTACTGAGTAATAATGACATGCTTCCTGTAGTTGTCATAGGAGGGTGTCATAACAGTGAGTTTAACATCAGTTTAATGGATTTCATAAATAATGAATGGACCTATCAACCAACTTATGAATGTTTCAGTTGGCATTTAGTAAAGATGGCAAAAAGAGGAGCAATAGCAACTATTGGCAATACCGGCTTAGGCTATGGAGAGCAAGGAGGAGATAGAAATGAAAATGGAATACCAGATTGTGTTGAATATAATGGCGGCTACATAGAGGACAGATTCTTCCATGCATATGGTGTGGAAGGAAAGGAAATACTGGGAGAAACATGGGGTACAGCAATAACAAATTTCCTGAATACATATGATGCAATGAAAGATAGAATAGATTGCAAGACAATAGAGGAGTGGGTATTGCTTGGAGACCCGAGTTTAAAAATAGGAGGATATAGTTAAGCCCCTCTCCCTCTTTTATTTTTATTTGTATAGTTTCGCTACATTTATTCCTGCTGGCAATTCCATTGCTTCTGCAATGCTCTGACATTTTATTCTCATCAGATAGGCTATTGGCCTATAATTTGCTTCTGAAAATGCCTCATAGTTTGCCATTCCCTTGCATATTATCAAATTTGCTTCCTGCAGCTTTCTTTTCAGCTTTTCACTTATCCCATAAAAATCGATGCCAACAGCAAATTTTCCTGTCGTTATTATTTCATCTACTACCTCTTCAAATCCCAGTTTTTTGACATCATCATATGTTGCATCTGTTAGAATTGGGTATCTTTTGCAGACTAGGGTAAGATGAATATTATATTCCTTAAGAATTTCGCATACCAGTTTATCGAAAACTATCTCCCCACAGTTATCTGTGAAATATAAAACGCTGCCTTTCAGATATTTTTTTATTTCATCTACATCATCATGATACAATCCTTGCTTTATATACTCTTCAAATTTGCTTGCAAGTTCCTCTGGCTTGGAGGCGCTGCCTGCAATTCCAAAATCTATTGAATTGCCAGCTATTGAGCATAGTATAGATGCCTTTAGCTTATCCTCGCTTTTTTCAATAAATTCTTTTGCTTTTGGAACAAGTTGCAGGGCAATTTCATTGCTTTTTTCCTTTAAATTTTTATAAGGGTCTTTGCTGCCAAGCAACCCATAAGCATAACCATGAATTTCTGTTGCTATTTCTGCCGAGCTTTTCTTATCACTGTAAATTTCTGCCATTTTTTTAAGAACATTTTCCATGACATATGATATCTTTTTTTCGTCCTTAGTAACCAAACTGCTTTCAAAAAGGACTCTGTTGAGCAGGCATGGAGCACATCTCGCCTTCATTTTCATGTTTTGGGAAAATGCTCGCAGTTAAAATACTTTTATACTATTTCTGCATTTATGGTGGATGAACACAGTTAGTGAGGAAAATTTTGAGGACTTCGTGAAGAAAAATAGGGTAGCAGTTGTAGATTTCTGGGCTCCATGGTGTATGCCATGCAAAGCTCTTGAGCCTATTATAGAGGAACTGGAAAAAGAGATGAACGGTGTGGCTTTTGGAAAGGTAAACGTCGATGAAAACGTTCCGTTGGCAAGAAAATTTGGAATTATGAGCATTCCTACCATTCTTATATTCCTCAACGGCGAGGAAGTAGACAGAATAATTGGTTATGTATCAAAAGAGGAAATAAAGGAAAGGATAGCACGTTACAGTGGCAATTTTTCTCCGTAAAATTCATTGATTAGTTCTGCGGCGGAGACATACCAGGCAAGCAGCGCACATATCAAGCCGATGGCTCCTCCTATTTTGTGGCTGTAGCCAAGCCATGATGCAAAGCCAAGTGCAAAGAAAGTGAGCCACAATGTGAGGAAAACCAAAGATAATGCCTTTCCTATTTTTAGAGAAGGAATCCACATGTAAAATGTAAATATGCCCCACGCAATAAGCATTGCACCTATTTCTTCTGGTGTAAAGGTAAAGATGTTCATCGCTGCTGTAAGCTCAATCAGCCCAAAAGCAAGCCAGAATGCTCCATATGATGAAAAGGCTGTGCCAGCAAAATTATTCTCCGCCTTAAAACTCCACATCCCTGCCACAAACTGTGCCATGCCTCCATAAAAAAATGCTAAAGCAACAGCAACACTTCCTTCTATTATTCCGAGGTTTGCCATTGACAACACGAAAGTTGTTAATGCAAATGCAGCCAAACCCAAAGGAGCAGCATTGAGTTTCATGAGGAGGTATATGAGAAGATATATAAAAAATTTAGGAAATATCTGAGGTTGTCGAAAAAAAAATGAAAAAATTTGAGACTTTTTCTTGAAGGCGCCAATAACGCCTCTTTCATTTTTCAAAATCCTTGCATTTTTATCTAAAACAAATCATAATCTTCTTATATCCTGGCATATTTCATACTGGGGGATGGGAATCATAGAAAAGGCCAGGGAAATAGCAGGCATTATCGAGAGACAGGATGAAATTTGCATCGTCACTCATTGCGATGCAGATGGAATTACTGGGGCAGCTATAGCTAAAAAAGCACTTGATGAAATTGGAATAAAATGTGAGATAAAAGTTGTCAGATATCTCAGCAGAAAAATTTTGCAAGGCGTAGATAAGTTTACTTGGTTCATTGATTTGGGCAATGGAAATATCGCAGGTATAAATGGAAATGCTGTAATAACCGATCACCATTTTTCCAATGAATATCATGAAAGAGCTCTCAATCCTTTTTATTATGGTATAGATGGTGAAACAGAAATATCTGCCGCAGGCTTGGCATATTTGGTTGCATCAAATTTTTCAGATTTTGATGCAACTCTGGCAATAATGGGAGCCATTGGAGATTTACAAGATTTAAGATTTGGGAGGTTAACTGGCATTAACAGGCAATTATTAAAAAATTCAAAAGTAGAAATTAAAAAGGATATCAGAATTTATGGAAGAAAAAAGCCTCTTTATAAAATGATTGCATATGCTACCGATCCTGTCATTCCCGGAATTTTTAAAAGGGTAAGAAATGCTATTGGCTTTCTAAGCAGAATTGACATTGATTATAAAAAAAGCTGGAATGAGTGCAGCAGGGAAGAGAAAAAGAAGATTTTATCTGAACTGATAAAAATTCTGGTAACAAAGGGTTTCAGTTATGATTACATTACAAGAATATTTGGAGAGGTATATGAGCTGGATGGAGAGGATATAAGAGAATATGCAACCCTGTTGAATTCAATAGGAAAATATGGATACGGAATGGAAGCAATTAAAATGTGCATCGAAGAAAAATTCGATGGAAAAAATCTGCTGAAAAAACATCGCAGCAAGATATGCAACTACATAGAATATGCAAAGAAAAAACTGGATGAGTATAAAGGCATATATTACTTCCATGGTGGAAACTACATAATGGATACCGTCGTAGGCACTGTTGCAGGCATGATTTTAAGAGAAGAAGACTTTTCCACTCCTCTGCTTGCATTTGCAGAAAATGAGGAAGGCATAAAAGTTTCAGCCCGTGCACCCTATAATCTGGTGGAAAAGGGTTTAAATCTATCTATAGCCATGAAAAATGCTGCAGAAATGCTCGGCGGCAATGGGGGCGGGCATAAAGCTGCGGCTGGAGCAATTATTCCAAAAGGAATGGAGGAAAGGTTTCTGCAAATTTTTGATGCAGAGATAAGGAATCAGCTTACCCTGTAAATGCGGAGAAGTTTTACCCTGAATATTACTTTTTTGCCAGCAAGTCTATGAAAGCTGTAGCCATAATCTTTCAGATCGTTCTCAACATATACTTTCTGTATGCCCTTAAATATGCGCGGCATTTCAATCTGGCGGTCAAAAACAATTGTTCTGTTCACTTCATCCTTAATTGTTTCATTACCTGCATAATACTCAATTTTTATTTTATCCTCTGTAACCTCAACAACCTTTCCATATATTGTATATCCAAAGGCTGAAATGGAGAAATTGCCCAGCGGAGGTGTTGTTGTAATCCATATTTTTGTATCATTATAGCCTGCTTCGCTTGCATTTTCCCACCATGGATATAAGGTTAAATTCTCCAGTTTGTTTGGTGTCGTTTTTAAAACAACATGCGTATCATTAAACGAAACAACTTCAGTTGCATTTTCCCATATCCAGTAGGGCTGCTGTACGGGAATATCATACCAGTACTGAGGCATTGTAATAATTTGTCCCTCTTTAGGCAGCCATTTTAAATCGACTGTAACCCCTCCGACATTTATTATCTCAAAAGTTGCTTTAAAATTGAATATCACCGAAGTATTGAAAATGGTACCATTTTTCACAGCTACACCAAAAGCATCCTCTGGCTCAAGTTCTATCGTTCTCTCTTCTCCTTTCTTCATTCCCTTCATGCCTTCATACAACCCCGGAATCTCACTTATTCTCAGATTTTCTATATAGCCCAAATCTCCATAGATCCATCCATCAGGAAGTTTTGATGGTATTCCTTTCCCAAAATATATTTTCAAAGGCGTTAAATTATACTGGCTGCTATCAAATGGCGTATCATATGAAACATTTTCTTCAAACGATGAGGCAAACACTGTTCCATTCTCGAAATATCCTATATAATATATTTCTGCAAAATCCCCTTCTTTCAGCACACTCTTCTCCATTTTTTCATAGGCATAAGCGCATGCAACCACCGCCACCACTATAGCCAGAGCAATTATTCCCTTGGTTATTTCCTTCATTCTGACAACCTCCTTTTCATAAATGCATCGATCCTATTAAATGCTTCCTCCATTAATTCAACAGGAGGCAGAATAACAGCCCTGAAATGGTCTCTTCCATATACAGGGCAAAAGCCAGAGCCATGAACAAGCAATACATGTGTTTCATGGAGTACATCAAGAACAAAATCCTTATCACTCTTCCAAACACTCTTTTCAATCTTCGGAAATATATAGAAGGCTCCTTCAGGCTTAGCTGTAGATAGTCCATCTATCTCATTTATTCTTTTATAAGCAAAATCCCTCCTTTCCCTCAATTTTTTCACCATTTCTTCTATGTGTTGTTGGCTACCTTTCAACGCAGCTACCATAGCAAGCTGACACACAGAGTTGGCGCAAAGTCTGGCTCTTGCTATTCTAAGAAATGCATCCTTTATTTCATCCAGTTCGCCATTTGGATTGTTAAATAATGCATAGCCAACCCTCCACCCCGGAACAAGATATACCTTTGAGAAACCATTAAATGTTATAATTGGTACATCTTTGGCTAAAGAAGCTGTGGCATAGTGTTTTCCATCAAAAACAATGTCATCATAAATTTCATCTGATACAACCAAAATATTATGCTCTGCTGCCACATCAATTATCTCTTTAACTACTTTAGCAGGATATAAAGCGCCAGTAGGATTATTCGGATTTATTATTACAATCGCCTTTGTCCTTTCATTTATTTTTCTTCTTATGTCATCTATATCAGGCTGCCATCCTTCAACTTCTACAGTAGCGTATGGAACTGGCTTTGCTCCATGAAATGTGGTGATTAAATTATAAGGGGGATAAGTTGGACCAGGAACAAGTAATTCATCCCCCTGATTTAAGCAGGCTGCCAGAAAAATCTGCAGAGCTTCTGTTACGCCTGTGGTTATACATATATCATCGATATCATAATTCATTCCATTTCTTCTTTTTTCTCTATTGGCAATTTCCTTTCTCAATTCTTCATAGCCTTCTGATGGAGCATATCCATTGTAACCGTCTAAAGCGGCCTTATACAAAGCTTCTTTCATATGCTTAGGAGTATCAAAATCATATGCTATTGGATCTCCTATATTGAGCTTCAAAACCTTTATGCCTTTCTTCTCAAGTTTTTTTGCATATACGACAACTTCCCTAATCGCATAGGAGATGTTTTTTGCCCTGTTGGATGCAGAAACCATAAAAATTGCATTGGTTAATTAAATATATATTTAGTGGTTTAAAACTTCTTTCTCATACTCATACCAAAAAACATAAAAGAATGAAAACAATAATCGCACATGAATAGAAAGATTTCGAAGTTGCTTGTACTTGCATTGGCAACATCTATGCTTTTTGTACTCCCTTCCAAAGGAAACGATGTTTCGGATGGTTTTCCAGTTGCAGATTTTACTTTTGAGGTGGATGGCTATAATGTTACGTTTAATGCAAGCATGAGTTATGATTCAGATGGTTTTATAGTAAATTACACATGGGATTTTGGAGATGGAAGTATAGGATATGGAGAAGTAACAGAGCATGAATATGCTGAAGAGGGAATATATGAAGTATGGCTTACAGTTACTGATAACGAGAGTAAAACAAATTCAACTTTTAAAGCAGTGTGCATCGATCTAACCCCTCCTTCAACAGAATATCAGCTTTTGCCGCCGTCGCCAACTGGCAAAAATGGATGGTATGTGAGCAAGGTAAAAATAGAATTGATTGCATATGATGAATTGTCAGGGGTGAAGCATACCTATTATAGTATAAATGATGATGAATGGACGGAATATACAGGAGCAATTTATCTGGAGGAAGATGGTAACTATACAATAAAATACTATTCCATCGATAACTATTTAAATCAGGAGGAGGAAAAATCATTTGGAATAAAACTTGATATGGAGAGGCCATATACTATATGCAATATTTCTCAAAGTTCATATGATGGCTGGTATGATGATATTTTACTTGTCTCCCTTGAAGCATATGATAATTTATCCGGAGTAGAAAATCTTTATTACAGGATAGATGGAGGAAGCTATGAAAAATATGTGGAAAATTTAACAGTATATGAAGGCAGGCATGTGCTCGAATATTTTGCAATGGATAAAGCTGGAAATGCGGAAAGGCTGAATAGAAGAGAAATTAATATTGATATGACCCCTCCTGAGGTAACATTATCTCCTCATAAGGGATTTTATATATTTGGAAGGAAAATTATTTCCTCTGACATTACGCTCATAATAGGAAATATCACTATAGTGGCAGAGTGCAGCGATAATCTGGCGGGAATAAAGGAAGTGGAATTTTATATTGATGGCGTTTATAAAGCGAATTCATCTTCTCCGCCGTATGAATGGTTGTGGGATGAATTTTCTTTGGGCAGCCATGAAATAAAAGTGATTGTATACGATAAAGCTGGAAATAAAGCTATTAAAACTGAAGATGTGGTTGCCATAAATCCAAAATGGATTTGAAGGAATTTGTCAAAAAATTTGGGAGAAAATATAGTGAGATACTTGGTATAAATGCTAGAGAAGAGCCATTTAAATGGTTTCTCGCTTCTCTTTTATTTGGAGCACCTATTAGAGAAGAAATTGCAATGAAAACTTATAAGATATTGGAAAAATATGGCTATACCTCACCAGAAAAAATAATGGATGCAGGATGGGATGAAATTGTTAAATGTTTAGATGCAGGAGGATATACAAGGTATGATTTTAAAACAGCAGATAAAATAATTGAAGTTTGCAAAAATTTGTTGAAAGGGAGAAAAATGGAAGATATTTTAAAAAATGGAGATCCTAGGGAAAGATTAAAAAATTTGGCAAAAGGAATTGGAGATACCACAGTGAATATTTTTTTAAGAGAACTTGGAATGCCCCATGAGCCATCAAAATATGCAATTGTTGCAGCCAAAAAACACAACTTATGGAATAAAAAACTAAAGAAAATCGAAGAAATTGATGAAATAAATCTTGAGATTGCTTTAATGAAACTTGGAAGAGATTACTGCAGAAAAGGTAAATGTAAGGAATGTCCTTTTCCCTGCTAAATTTCGATTAATTCATATTTCCTACTTCCTAATCCCAATTTTTCTCCTTCATTTATCTGTACAGTTCCATCTATTCCATGCAATTCATAAAATATGTCTTTTCCAGCTTCTTTGCAAACTAAGTCATATGAGGCTTGATCTATTGCTACAGCATCTGAAGATGCTAGGATACCGATATCATTTATTAATGGCTTATCTGCAAATGAACAACAATCACATCTTGGGGTTATATCGAGCAGAAAATTAATAAATGAGGCTTTTCCATTGAATTTTTTCATTGCTGCCTTTGCCGCAATTGCCACTCTTTTCTGAAATTCTCTTGCAATATCATTTGTTAAATAGAAGCAACCCTTCTCACATAGCACGGTGCATGCTCCGCATCCCTTGCATTTTTCATAATCAATTTTTATCTTTCCATTTTCTTCGTAAATGGCATCTGCTGGACAGAAAGTTAAGCATTTTCTGCAAAATATACATTTGCTCTCATCATACAACGGCTTGCTCTTCTCATGCTGCCATGTCTTGCCAGCTTTGCTGCAACATCCCATGCCCAGATTTTTTATTGCCCCTCCAAACCCTGCCATTCCGTGCCCCTTGAAATGGCTAAGCGTTACTAAATAATCTGCTTCTGCTATTGCTTTTGCAACTGCAATTTTATAGCCATCTACGCCAATAATTTCCTCGTCTTTACCAAGCAGTCAATCTGCTATTATAATCGGGAAACCCACAGAAGAAATGCTGAAGCCATTGATGGCGGCAGCCATTAAATAATCTATTGCATTTCCTCTGTGCCCGCCATATAGCGTTGTTGTATCAGTTATAAACGGCTTTCCACCCTGTTCTTTTACAAAATCAACCACTCTCCTTACAAAAATTGGGCGAATATAGCCGATGTTGCCTAATTCCCCCATATGTAACTTAATTGCAACAATATCTCCCTTCTCAATCGTGCTTATTTTTTCCATAAGTTTTTTTATTGACAGATGTAAAGCATCTTTTGCAAATGGCGTAGAAGATGATTTAAAATAAACTTGTGCCATGCTTGGTAATTAAGTTTTGATTTATATTCCTATCCAAAACATGTCTTATAAACAATTCTAGAGGTTATGAGATGGTACGATATAGATGCTCTTGTCACCAAATCAAATTTTTTACCTAAGATTTTTTTAGCTATATTTGAAAAGGAGAAGAAATTTTTTATCAGTTTATTTATCCCATCATATATTTCATCGTGTGTGAGTTTTTTGGGTTTATGTACAACATGATATAAATCGTATTTGCTCCAATCCTTTGTTAAAATTCTGTTTTCTTTGTCCAGCCGATTGAAAAGTGGGGTGCCTGGAAATGGAGTAAGAATATTTATGCCAATTGAGTCTATATTCCATTTGTAAAGCATATCTAAAGTTGCATCAAATACATCTTTAGTATCATTATCAAAACCAAAAACAAAAGAACCAATGAGTGCCATTCCATAATCATTCACTTTCCTTATTACCCTTGCATATTCTTCCACCCTATTCGATTTCTTTCCTATGTCCTTTATTGTATTTTGTGATATTGTTTCAAATCCCACCGCCCACGCCACACATCCTGCCTCATATGCTAACTTTAGCAATTCATCATCCTTAGCAAGGATATTTGTGTTTCCAAAACATGCAAATTTCTTGTCCAAAGCTCTTAATCTTCTGAAAAGTTCTTTTGTATAGTTTACATCCAGTGTTAAAGAAGAATCGTAAAATACAAATCCTTTGCATTTCAGAGATTCTATCTCTTTTATAACTCTTTCAATTGGTTTCTTCCTGAATTTGCAGCCAATCAAGGAATTTGAAATGGCACAAAAATTACATTTGTATATACAACCTCTTGTTGCTTCTACACCTTAAACAAGAGAAAAATTGTTATTCTTTACAGGAGAAATTATGAGCTTCCCATCTACAGGCTCGCTTTTGTAAAATGCTTTTAGCTTATTATTTTCAGCATCTTTTAAAACTCGCTGCCACACCCCTTCAGCTTCTCCTATGATAACAGAATCAGCATGCTGTTTTGCTTCCACTGGCAAAGCAGTTGGATGATAGCCACCAAGAACAACCTTTATTCCTCTCTGCCTAAATTCATCTGCGATTTCATATGCACGAGGAGCAATACATGTAAATGCAGAAATGGCAACCAAATCATAGTTTCCATCATATTTTATTTTTTCATAATTCTCATCTACAATAGTAACCTCATGCTTATCATCTGTTAGTGCTGCTATCTGTTGCAATGTTAGCGAAGACCACATTGTAAGTTTCATTAACAGTCTTTCATACAAACTCGCCCTCGACTTTATAGAGGGCATTACGAGCAATATTTTCATATCTCATCCTGCCTCCCTCAAAATCAAAATCTGTAAATTTTCTGATGGCAAAGTTAGCTAAAAAAGAGAATATTTTGCTTCTGAAACTCTTTGCAGATAACATCCTCTTGATAATTCTATCTATAGAAAAGAATTTTCTCGATAATTTTCTAACTTCTCTTTCCAGTTCTTCCGGGGTCATGTGTTTTGGAAGGAAAACAGCATGGTTCAAATCGTATTTTCGCCAATCAAACGAAATTATCCTATTTTGCCTTCTAAGTTTTTCAAAGATGGGCGTCTTGGGAAATGGTGTCAAAATATTGAATTCAGCCACCTTTAGTCCCCACTCTTCCAATTTCTGAAAAGTGGCATCAAATGTTGCTGGCGTATCGTTATCAAAACCAAAGATGAAAGATGCCCATACTTCCATTCCTTCATCTTCTATTATTTCAAGCATATTCGGCACTCTATCTATTTTGTTTCCCCCCTTTCCAATTTCTTTTTCTATTACCCTCTGCGACACACTTTCCACTCCAACCATCCATGCTATACATCCTGCGCGGCTGGCTAACCTCAAAAATTCTTTATCTCTAGAAAGAATAGCCATATTCCCAAATGCAACCCATCTTTTCCTCAACTTCCTTTTAATCATTTCCTTGAACAACTTCTTACTATATCTTGGATCTATTGTAAGAGAAGCATCGTGAAACCAGAAGATTTTATTTGGCATTGCCTCTATTTCATCCACTACTTCTTTTACTGGTCTTTTCCTATGGACATTATCTCCAAACCCAGTAAGCTGGCAGAATTCGCATCTATATGGGCAGCCTCTACTTGCTTGAATTGCTCCTATAAAACCGTTGCATATTTTTCTTGCAGAAGGAATTTTTTCTGGCCTCACTTTTCTGCTTCTATAAAACGGTTTTAGCTTCCCTTTCTCCAAATCATCCAAAAGCTTGGGCCAGCTTATTTCAGCTTCTCCTATGACAACAGAATCAGCATGCTGTTTTGCTTCCACTGGCAAAGCAGTTGGATGATAGCCACCAAGAACAACCTTTATTCCTCTCTGCCTAAATTCATCTGCGATTTCATAAGCTCTATAGACATCTTTTGTGAATGCTGAAATAGCAACCAAATCACAATCCTCATCGAAATCAACCTTTTCATACCATTCATTCACTATCTTTATTTCATGTTTCTTTGGAGTGCATGCTGCAAGCTGGGGAAGAGCTAGCGAGGGGATGAAGAATTTTGGCAGTATTTTGCCATATTTTCCGGCATCTCTATCGGCCTGAACCAACAATATTTTCATACTATCACTTTTTGAACGTTCAAATTATGAACGTTAATAAATTGATTGTAAATTTATAAATTTTTCTAAAAGCATTTAATCAGAAGGAAAATATTGAAACATGCAAAGAATGGCTTTATTGCTCCTGCTGTCTTTTATCCTGAGTAATTTTTCATTAGCAGATGGTCATATTGTAATAAAGGTGGCAATCCTTGATTCAGCCATTCCCGGAATGGCGTCTCCAGAGGAAATGATGAAAATATTGGATGGATATGTATGGGAAGGTGATAATAAAACATATGAATTCCGAGCAGAATGGATTACAGATTTTGAAATATCAACTGGAAAATTGAATGAATTTGATGTTTTAATTATTCCTGGAATTGCAAAAGGGTATACGCATTTTTTGGGTGAAAGCTCCCTCTCAAAATGGAAAAATGAAATAAAAAAGTTTATTTACAGTGGCGGAGGTTATTTTGGCACATGCGGTGGCGCTAATATGGCAGCGATGGGCTTGCTCTCGCCAGAAGAAAGAGGATGGAAGCAATGGACAGCATGGGAATGGTTTATGAATAAAGCGGCGCTGAAGATAGCCCCTGTAAAAGCATATCAGGATATGGCCGATCCTATTGCATGCAGCATCATATGGAAAAATCCTTTCCGCCTTGGACAATCTGCCTACATATGGTATAACTTCTCAGCAGACGGAGCAGGAGTGTGCCAGAATTGCAGGGTGAACAGACAGCACCCAGTATTCAATGAATATGAAAAGGAAGAAAGGCTAATAAGATGGACTGGCGGCCCTGCTTTGATTCCTGTAGGCAATGTCAGCATTCTGGTTTGGTATCCCGATGAAAATGTTTCTGGCGTGAAAGGCAATGAGAGTACGAGTATACATGCATGGAAGTTTAAATTTGATTTGGCGAACATGGACTTCTGGGATATGGAAGAAGAACTTATAGAAACGCATCTTGCTTCAAAGCCTGCTGCGATAGCATGCAGCTATGGCAAAGGACGGGTAATAATATTTGGAAATCATCCTGAATATTCTGTATGGAAAGATGGGAGAATTTATGAAATAGAGGGCAAAAATTTTAGATTTCTCGGTCTTTTTCACTGGAGAGACAGGCAAATGTTGCCTCCATCATACAACTGGTGGATTGTGAGGAGGAGTGTGGCATGGGTTGCTGGCATGGATGAATTACCACCAATAGAATGAATATGGCAGGAGAAGCATTTTTCTCATTCATTGAAGAAAAAAATGGAATTGATTCAGGAAATAAATAAATTTATTAAATGAAATTTGTTGCTTAAATAATGGAAGCAGACAAAAAACAGGATGTTGTATACAAAATTTTTAGACTGCTTAGGGAGAACGCAATAAAAATCTTAATGGCTATAAGAGAAAATGAGAAGATAAGATGGAAAGATTTGCAAGATATAACAGAATTGCCTACTGCAACTTTTAACAGGGCACTGGCAGCCCTGCAAGAAATACATTTTATAAAAAAAGATGGAAACTTTTACATGCTGACATGGACTGGAAAACTGGTGGCAGATGGATTACTTCTGCTTGGATGGCGCATGACGGAGGAAATGGAAGAAATAGAGGATATTGTTGCCGAAAAACTGCTGGCCAAAGATATAGTCATGGCAATAATTTTTCTGCTGTTTGTTAGTCTGAAGAAGAGAGGCAAGCTCAATATCAGTGAATTTGAGAAGGAATTGCAGAAGGAAATGAGTATTGTTAAGGAAATTTTCCAGGATTATGAAAAGGAGGGCTACATAGAAATAAAGGATGGATGGATTTTTGCTAAGGATAAAATAAACGAGGTGGATCTGAGCAAGATATTTTCATGAAAGGAAGCTATTTACTGATAATGGAACTAACGAGAGATAAAAACATTGCAGTTGGAGCACTTGGAATAATTCATTTTAAAAAGGGCTATTATGCCTATGTTGGCTCTGCCATGAATAGTATAGAAAAAAGAGTGGAAAGACATTTGAGGAAAGAAAAGAAGCTGAGATGGCACATCGATTATTTACTCAAGGAAGCAAAAGTAGAAAAGATATACTACAAAGAAAGCCAAGAAAAGGAAGAATGTAGGATAGCGAAGATATTTCTAAGTAATGGATTCAGCTATGTAAAAAATTTTGGGGCTAGTGATTGCAACTGCGAGAGTCATCTGTTTTATGCTGAAGATGAGGAGAAATTGCAAGATACTGCGAAAAAAGCCCAGATGGAGCTTTATTGCAAAATTTAAGCCCTTTTTGGCTTATTAAATTAAATCAGAGTTGCCAAAAATTGAATGGATTTGCTTTAATTGGTGGGGTAGCAAACTTAAATTTTATAAAAAAACTATGTATATTTTAAAGTATGGTGAAAGCGTTGGCATTTTTGTTCTCATGTCTTTTGTTATTTTCGATGAATATGGCCGCTACACCAAGCGAGGCTATAAATCTACAAAATGAGTGGAATAAAAAATTCACTACTCCGCATGAATTCACCCATTTTTATGAGCTTTTATCTACTTCAGATGGATACATTATGGTGGGAAGTAAATATGATTATCCCGAGAATGCGAGAGTAATTGTGGTAAAAACGGATAAGGAAGGGAATCTGATGTGGGATAAAACAATTGATGGTAGAGCATACAACTGGGGAGAAGATATTATCCCTGCAGATAATGGTTTTATCATAGGAGGTTACTCAGAAAATGGCGAAATATTTGCGGTTAAAATAGATGAGAATGGAGAAATGATCTGGAATCGTGTTTATAGATTAAAAGGCTCTTCTTTCATGATGGACATGTGTGAAGCAGATGATGGATATTTGCTGGCAGGAATAACGTCGACTAAAGACCATCGTGACCAAGCATTCATAATGAAAATAGATGAAGATGGAAATGAAATATGGAATAGAACATATGGAGGAAAATATGAAGAAATGCTGGAGAACATAATAAAAGTGGAAGACGGTTATATTTTTGCAGGATGGACAAATTCATATGGAAATGGAGTATGGGATGTGTGGCTTGTTAAAGTGGATGAAAATGGAAATGAAATATGGAATAGAACATATGGAGGAAGAGACATAGATGATGCAAGATGTGTTGCATTAACGAGTGATGGTGGATACATTATAGCTGGAGCAACAATGTCATATGGAAATGGATGGGATGATGTTTATATAATAAAAGTTGATGAGGAAGGAAAGATAGAATGGGAAAAAACATTTGGTGGAGAAGATTTTGAAAGCGCGGAAGCCATCGTCGAAACAAATGATGGATACATTATAGCTGGAGCAACAGCATCATTTGATGTGGGGATGTTTGATGGCTTATTGTTGAAAATAGATAAAAATGGAAATTTGATATGGTATAAAACATTTGGTGGAAGGGGCAGAGAGGTCTTTTATGATGTTCTGGAGGATAATGGGTATTACATAATTGCTGGATTGACAACCATATCTTATGATCCATATAAGGAGGTGGCTTGGCTTATAAAATGCTCTGATTCATATCCTGCTGAGTTAAATATTGAAAAGCCTAAAAACTATATTTATCTGTTTGACAGAGAAATATTTCCTGCAAAGAGAATCATAATATTTGGGGATATAACTGTAAAGGCAGAAGTCAATGATGCCGGCAATTATGTGGATAGAGTAGAATTTTATCTATGTCATATTGGGCATCTCTATGAATATGAGCCGAGGGAAATAGTTTATTCACCACCCTATGAATGGAAGTGGGATGAAGAAGTTAGAGGGAAATATGCAATAACGGTAGCTGCATACTATGGAAGTGCAGGAGCAGTAGCTGTAGATGAAGTGGAAGTGTATATAATAAATACTGCCTCGAGTAAAATTGCATGAATATTGTTCTGATGATGCTATAGATTATTTATATCTTCGCCATATACTTTCATGGATGAATTTACCTATGCCAAAGCAGGAGTTGATATAGAAAAGGAAGAAGATGTTGTTTCCACTATTTTAAACACAGTTGGATTTGAAAAGGATAAGGTAGAAGTTAATGGGCTAAAATTGGTGCTGTGCACAGATGGAGTTGGGAGCAAAGTGATAGTTGCAAATGAAATGAAAAAATGGGATACAATAGGCATTGACTGCATTGCAATGAATGTGAACGATGCTTTAGTAATGGGTGCTAGGCCAGTTGCTTTCGTTGATTACCTTGCAATGGAAAAAATGGATGTTGATATGGCAAAAGAAATCGCAAAAGGACTGAAAAAAGGGGCAGAAGAGGCAGGCGTAGCAATAATTGGAGGAGAAACTGCAACATTGCCAGAGATAATAAGAGGCTTTGATTTAGCAGGGACATGTTTGGGGGTGGTAGAGAAAAAATTGCCTGGAGAAATAAAGGAGGAAGATGTTATAATAGGCATGAGGAGCAGTGGAATACATTCCAATGGATATACTCTGGCAAGAAAAGTTTTCACCAAAAATGGCTATTCTTTTCACGATGAAATGGAGGAAATTGGAGTCATTGGATATGCTCTGCTTGAACCCACCAGGATATATGTTAAGGAAATACTGGAGTTATGGGAAAAGATAGATATTAAGGGAATAGCACATATAACAGGCGGAGGACTTAAAAAGTTGAAAAGGTTATGCAAGGAAGTATGCTTCGTTATAAATGACCCAATGGAGCCGCAAGCAATATTCAAAGTGATACAGAAATTGGGCAATGTAAGCAATGATGAAATGTACAGAACATTCAACATGGGCATGGGGATGGCTGTTGTAGTGGATAAAAGGGATGTGGATGATGCTTTGGACATATTAAATAAATATGTTGAGGCAAAGGTTGTGGGGAAAGTAAGAGAAGGAAAAGGAGTGGAAATACCAAAGCTGGGAATAAAGGTTTAGTTATTCTAAATCCTCTGGCAGCACTCTTTTTGCTTTATTTCTGTAATATTCAAAAACCTTTATGCCCCATTTTCTCGCTTCTTCATCAAAACTTATTAAATCCTGGGTAGGATCATATATTCCATCCCTTCTGAATAAGCCAAGAGAAAGAGCTGAATCTGTCACAGTAAAAGCAAAAGGGGGTCTTTCATCTAACAGCCATATCCCCAAATTTCTATTCTTTAGTAACTCTCTTAATTCTTTCACATTAATTTTCTTTATTTCCTCGAAAACATCTTCAGTGAGAACTATATTTACTTCTGCTCCTCTTTTAAGAAGATTTTTGACTAAAGATACAAACGCAGCCACAAAAACCGGGCTTACCCCATAAAATACTTTTGCCCTTCTCACAATCTTCAGATAAGCCGTCAGCGTTCTAAATATGTTTCTTGTACTGGATGTAATAACCTTATGATTCCACAGCATATATACTTCTCTGATAATTTCATCTGGGATTTCGTTTACAGCATGATTTATCCAGAAATCTTCGCTTCTGTGGATAGTGTAAGCAGTTTTTATTATTTCTGAAAGTTTCAGTGCCATTATTCTACCAATAGATGTAAGGTGATAACCATCTGTCTCCTCAACTATAAATTTTTCTTTTTCCAAATCTCTTGCAGCATGAATAATTGTTGATGTACTTCCCCCGATTTCATCTTTAAGTTGTGTGGATGTTTTTGCTCTTTCCAATAAACTAGTTAATATTTTGATTCTGATTCCAGATGTTGAAAGAAATTTTAATTTTTCATCTATTGTATCATAAATTTTACATATACTCTCCATGATATTAATTATTTCCATTTAAAAAATATTTATTATGTATATCATCAATGCAAGATATATCCATTCACCATCCACCAGCAAGTCATATAGTAATTTATATGATATTCTATCCGAAAAACGAATATAAAGATAAGCATAGACAACAGAAAATAAGAGTACTGGAAGGTATTTGGTAAAAATGTTCATATATACACCTGCAAAAATGATTGCTAATATTGCTATATTCAACGAATGAAGCAATTTTTTAGTGGAATTTACGCCAATTTTTACTGGTATGGTGTTTATGTTTAATGTTTTATCGCCTTCAACATCTCTAACATCAAAAATTACGGTATTTATAAACAATTTAAGGAAAAAGAAGGAATATATAAAAATTAATTTATTGTATTCACTCGAGATGTAAAAAAAGGGTATCATTGCAACAGTTGTGCAAGAAAAAGCAATGACAGTATTTTTCATCAAGAATATGTCCTTTACTCTGAATCCTCCAATCTTTATGCTATATATAAATCCAGCTAGGAGAGGAACCAATAAAATAACCACAAATTCAATTTTTTCCATCCCGCCAAGAGCTAAAGCCGCTACATATGAAGAAAGAGAAACAGGAACAATTAAGCCAGATTCTGCTACTTTTTTTCTTTCGGGCATATTGATTTCGTCTTCTTCTTTATCTGTCAATTTGTTGAGCGTGTATATACTCATTGTCACAAAGAATGTTGCAGCTAGTATTTCAATGCGTGGCTGGAGGGAAAAAAAATAGAATGACATATACATTATACTTGTACTACAAAGAGATATGAAAATAGAGGATATCGTCAAAAAGTTTAAAAAGTTAATAAAAACGTCAAATATCCTCTGCCGAAATAGGCTTTGCTTTACTCTTGTAATATTCGAATAGCTCTCTACCCCATTTTATCGCCTCCTCTTCATAACTTATCAAATCTTGCGAATTATCAAAATTACCATCTGTAAAATATAAAGCAAAAGAAAGGACAAAATCTGTGACAGTAAATGCAAGTTTTATCTCTTTTTCGGAAAGATATAATGAAAAATTATCCCTTTCAAGCAAACCAATAAGCCTCTTTTTATATTTTGATTGGGTAAGAGTGTTAAAAACATTAGGGGTTACAACAAATTCCATTTCTACTCCCCTCTCCGCAAGCTTTTCTATAATGTCTGGAAACTTTGGGTGGAAAATTGATGAAATTCCCCTCATTTCCTTTGCTTTTCTTATTAACTTGAAATAAAGGCTAAGACCTCTCATTAAATTTGTTGGAGTATCTCTTATAATTTTTGCATTGGCAAGTGCACCTATCTTTAAAATAAGTTCTGGTGGTATATCACTAATATCATGATTTATCCAAAATTCCTTTTCTCCGGCCACGGTTCTTATGGTTGTTATTACATCTATTAGCTTATAAGCCAATATTTTACCAGCACCTGTAAGGTGATAACCATCTGCTTTTTCAATTAACAAACCCTCTTTTTCAAGATCTCTCGCAGAATGAATAACGGTGGAGGCACCTACTCCAATTTCATCTTTAAGTTGTGTGGATGTCTTTGGTGCCTCCAATAAACTTGTTAACATTTTTATCCTCACTCCTGAAGTCGTGAGAAACTTCAATTCCTCATCTATTTCCTCATAAATCTTATATAGGTCATTCATGAAGCAATATTGTTTTGGCCTATATATAATATTTGTTGTAATATATATTGTAAACTGTCAACAATTTTGTTCTGCTAGAACAATGCATTAATGAGAGGCTTTAGTTACTTATGATATGCTATACCCTTAATTAATGTTATGGCCCGATATATCTGCTCCAGCAAAATGATTCTGCATAATTGATAAGGGAAAGTCATTTTTGAAAGTGATAAAATAAAATCGGCTTTTTCTTTCTCTTTTTCATCAATCCCTTCCCAGCCACCAATAAAAAAACATACATTTTTATGTTTCAATATCAAACCATTTAAAAATTTTGAAAATTCTTTTGAGTTCATTTCTCTGCCGTCTTCGTCTAGATAAATCTTGTAGTCGCAGCTGTTGTAATCGAATTTATCCACTTCCTGTATCTCTATCCTGATAAATTTGTTTATTCTTTTTTTATATTCCTCTTCTGCCTCCCTATAAAATTTTTCCTTCAATTTTCCTATGCAAACTATTTTCAACATAATGTTATAGAGGATAGCATAAAAATATGTTTAGAATCAAGAATAAGACAAAATTGGGATGATATTTTCATCAGTTTCCATTCTATGCTAAAATTTTATTAATTGAAAGCGAATCATTAGGTAATGAAAGCAGTGATTATCGCAAATGAAAAAAGTTTCTGGAAACTGTGTAAAAAAAGCGTTTTGGAAGAATTGGTTGAAAAACTCGGAAAAGAAAATTTTGAGGAAATCTATGTTTATCCTGCCAGATATAAAAAATATTTGAAAAAGGCGAATATAAAATTTTTGAGGAGTCTAAATGATATAAAAGGCAAGGCATTTGTCATAAAAGGCAATGTTTTTATTAAAAGTCTGAAGCTGGAAGGCGATGTGTTTAAAGGAAATGATGGTGAAGTGATTGCGTATATAGGGCGTCCATCAAAAAATTTTAAGGAAAAAGGAAAAGTAAAAAAAATAGATGGTTTCGAGATAAAAAATGAAGATGATCTAAAAAAGGCGGAAAAGGAGCTGATTGATGAATTGGGACCTTCTGGCTTAGTGTCAAAATACATAAACAAGAAAATTTCCTCGGGGTTGGCTTCTATGATTAGCAAAACTTACATCACTCCTCTCCAGCTCTATATTACATCTTTCCTTATTTCCTTGCTTGCTTTTATCTTTTATATTCCAGCAAAATATATTTTTACAGCATTTGCTGGAATATGTATTTTTGTTTCATCAATTATTGAGGAAACTGGCAACAAAATCGCTTATATGGAAGGAGGAAAGGAAAAAATCGCCATAAACATATTCTCGGATTTTGTTATCATACTTGGCGCCACATATCTTGCCTGGAGCAATAGCAGCAATATATATGCATGGATCTTTGGCTTTTTATTGGCTATGGGCATTACATTTATTGAATTTATTGCTGCTCCTTCGCCTGTAGGAAGAGATTTTTTCATGTTTGCTATTTTCATTGGCTCGATTTTTAACCAAATATTTATAACTCTGGCTATACTGGCAATAATAATTAATGCTGAGGCAATCAAAAGGGTGTTGGGTAAATGAGGAGGGTAATTATTATTGCAATAATAATATTTGCACTATCCCTCTTCCCTGTAAAAGCAAAAGAGTATTATTATGAGAGAGTAGAAATAAATTTGCCTGACGAGATGAAATATCAGCCTGTAGATATTAAAGTTGAATTTGATGAACCATGCTATGCATTAAATGAGAAGAAGCATTCTATAAGAGTATTTTACAATGGAAGAGAGATTGAAAGTCAGATATACAATCTCCAGTTTAAAGGCAGCAATATAATAAAATCATGCAATATTGTGTTTCTTTACCAGGGCAAGGGAGAGTATTTAATAAGATATGGAAAGGAAATGGAGGAAATCAATTATGAAGACCATGTTGAGGTGAAAGATTCATATTATTATACAGAGCCATTGCCCGGATATTTTGCTAAACTCAATTATTACGAGATAAGAGAAAATGGAAAAAGTTTGTTTGGGGTTTGCCAAGAAGGGAGTATACTAGGCATAGAAATGGGAAACAAAGTTATTAAGATGGAAGAAAATGCAGACAAATTCGAGATGTCAAAATGGAGACAGATATTTTCCTTTGCATTATTTTATTCAGATGGTGAGGAGATAGGAAGCGATGAAAAGCTTATTGGAAAGAAAATAATTGTGGATGGAAATTTAATGACGAGAGTTGCAATAGAAACTGCATCGAGAGACGGAAAATTAAAGACTAAAGCAATCTATACATACTACTATTCCCCCACAGATGATAAGAGATTATTTGTTAGTCTGCAGCACGAGGCATATGAGGGCTGGGAAGGAAACGTAACATATGCTTATATAATGGCTGTGAAGACAAGAAGTAAAACAATAGAGGAGCTCAATATGGGACAAATTCTACCATATATTCATTTAAACGGAGAAAATGGTATAGAAGAATATAAACTGGATACAAATCCAGAAAATAAGGAATATAGATGGATAATCTCTGCAAAGAATAATGTTTATCTCGGCAATCCCCCATGGGTGGCAGTGGATGATAAAAGAAGGGCGTATGTCTTCATCTTTTCTACAGGGAAATTAAAAGTGACAGCCGCCGTCAAGGAGGAAGTGGGGGTGCCCGGCCTAGAAATAGATGGAGGAGGCATAAGTATCGGAGAAAACGGCGAAATAAAAGGGGGTAAGCTATATGAGGGGTTGATAGAGGTTTTCTGCGGAAGTTATGAAAATATTGGCAGAGAGGTAGAGGCATTTTTTGACTTCAAGAATTTCAGGAATTTTGAGGCAGCTGAAGAGGTGGTCGGCCAAGAAAAGAGATATAATTTAACTGTTACCCTGCATCTTCGCCATTCAATACCGTTTTTGCCATATATTGCCACATTTTTTGGAATAAAGTTGCCATATATGGAAGTGGAAATATGGAATAATGGAATCGTTGCGAAAGGAACTGTAAATTTCAGGAAAATTTCTTTTGAATTGCCCGAAGGAGAATATGTGGTTAGAGTTTATTACAATGGATTTAGGAGCAGGAAATATATTGGGGCAAAATATGTGAAGCTGGAAAGTGATTCAAGCATCCATATTTTCTGCTCCTTTGAAGGAATTTTGAATGTGAATACAATTGAAGGAGCTAAAATAAGAGTTTTGAAAGACGGAGGAATTGTTGCGGAGAATATAAGCAAGGGAAAGGAAATGCTTATCAGGGTTCCAGCCATGCAAAAGTACACTGTTCAGATTATCTATAATGGCTTTTTGATGGAAGAAGAGGAAATATTTCTTCTCTTCCATTTACGGAAGAGCTATGAATTTAATACATATGATTTTGTGTTGAAAGTCAGAGATAAGCTGGGAATGGAGCCGGGAGTGAATATTACGTGTTTTATGAGCAGCGAGGAAATGGTAGAGGATATGAAATTATATGGAGAAAAAAGAGGGGGCATTTATGTATTCAATGGATTGCCAGAAGGAGAATATAAAGTTGTAGCAAGTTATAAAGGCTATAAAGTCGAAAAGAGGATTAGCATACCGCAGGATAAAGAAGCAGAGATAATTTTTCCAGCAGAATACAAAGTAAATGTAAAAGCATATGATAAGAGAGGTTTTAGAATAAAGGCAAGGGTGATTTTTGAAAGAGAGGATAAAGAATTTAAAGAGAATATGCTTCCCCCTGCAGAGTATACCATGAAAATATACGATGGAAGAAAACTTGTTGCAAGTAAAAAAATACTGTTAGCCAGTGATTCAAACTATGAAATTGTAACGAAAAAATCATCATTTTATCCATACATTATTCCTGTTCTAATACTTGCATTGTTTATTTTGAGGAGGAAAATTGAAATATTGTTTGCTTTGTTGCTTTCTTTATCTTTCATATTTTCATGGTGGAATATAAAAGGCGAGTCAACCACTGCCTTATACATGTTTCCTCCAAAAATGATTGAACTGAAGGCTACTTACGGTAATATTGTTTCATTGCCTTCTCTGTTGCCGCAAATATTTCTGATAGTCCTGGCATTACTGCTAATTTGCATAATTTTTATTTCTCTTTTTCCAATGGACAAATTATTTAAATTTTCCATCATTCCTTTAATGATTTCGTTAATAACATTCATTTACGCCATATCAAAATTTGCTAATGTTACTGTTGGCAGCGTATTTGGCGAGGGCTTTATTGAAGGAAGTCATGCTGAATGGGGGCTTGGATTAGGCTTTTATTTTGCTTTGCTTTCTTTGATTTTGATAACGGGAAAGGTGGTACGCGATGAAATTAGAAGAAGCGGCTAAATATGCAAGCGACTTGCTGCTTAGCCTGCCAAAGAAAACAAAAGTGCGCATAATAGGACATGTTGATGCAGATGGCATAGCAGCAGCTTCTATTGTAGCGATGGCGCTCGCAAGAGCAGGATATCGTTTTCATATTTCGATAAAAAAGACGGATCCGGATTTAATAAATGAGATTGAAAAGGAAGAGAATGATTTAATTATATTTGTTGATATAGGGAGCGGGTATCTTAACGAAATGGAAAAGTTGAAATGCAATGTTATCGTGCTCGATCACCACATTGACAGCAAGGACATACCCTCAAATGTAATGTATGTTAATGCCCGTCTTTATGGCTTAGATGGAAGTAGGGAAGCATGCGGAGCGAGCGTTGCATATGCTTTTGCAATGGCAGTTGATGAAGAAAATATTGATTTATCACAACTTGCTGTTACAGGAATAATAGGAGATAAGCAGGATTTTGCTGGATATAATAAAAAGATTGTTGAGGCGGGCATAGGAGCAGGATTTATTGAAGAAAGGGAGGAATATCTTTTTGTTGGAAGAAGTTTGAAGGAATCGCTGGAAAATTCTCTTGAGCCATATTTTACAGGCTTTCATAATGCAGCATCTTTTTTAGAAGAAATTGGCATAGAGCCACATATGAAATTTGAGGAACTGGATGAGAAAAAAAGAAAGAAGTTGATGGATGAGTGGGGAATTGATCCTGTGCCGGATGAGCCAACCCCTGAAGGGAAAGGTAGAGGTGCAGAAAGAGCGTTTTCTGTTAGAAATTATGGATTAAATACTTATGGCGACCTTTTCAACTCCCGTCAGAAGCTTGCACTAATTACATTTACAGAAAAGGTTAGGCTTGCTTATCAAAAGATGATTGAGGAAGGATACAATGAAGAGTATGCGAAGGCAGTGGTGAGTTATTTGGGGCTGGGCTTAACAAGAATGGTCGATTATTATAATTCTCTCTGTCTGTGGGATAATGGACAAGAAAGGACTGTTCATGTTTTCGGAAGACAGGCACTACCGATGGTGTGGGATTATTCAGAACTCAACCCTCTTTCTAATACTGTAGGTTCATGGGAAAGTATGGCTTTTAGAAGGATATGGAAAGTTATAGAAACCCTCTCCCAAATTCCACCTATTCGGATGGAGGAGAAATAAGAATGAACAGAAATGAAGCAGAAAAGATTCTTGAAATAATGGCATTAGCAGATGGTGGATGTGAATATTGTGTGAGAGAGCTTTATATAAAATTTATTGAAAACTTTCCAGAATATACATCTCTTGCAAAGAAAAAATTTACAGAAAAATTTAACAGAGATCTTATAAGTGATAATGAAACTAAGAATTTAATAAAAAAAACAATAAAAAAAATTCTGAATCAATTTAATGTTAAACTTGAAAAAATAATTCTTTTTGGTTCTCGTGCAAGAGGTGATTGCAAAAAAGACAGTGATTGGGATTGTTTTGTAATTGTGAATAGTGATTTGGATAGAGAAGAAAAAAGAAGAATCACTGCTAAGATAAGAATGGAGCTTGCCTGTTTTGGAATACCTAATGACATAATTATACAATCTTCTCGTGTTGTTGAAGAAAGAAAGAATGATGTTGGTTATCTGACGTATTATGTTTTAAAAGAAGGCATTGAAATATGAATAAAGATACTGCCAGAAAATGGATTTTAAAGGCAGAAAGTGACCTGAAAATTGCTAAGGATGAACTTACAATGGAAAACCCGGCAACTGATGCCATCTGCTTTCATGCCCAACAG
>JAPDJQ010000092.1 GCA_029259015.1 Thermoplasmatota archaeon
GATGGGAATATAAAATTCACGAAATTTTTCGACACCCTCTTAAAAACCACAAATTTAAAAAGCAAAAACTCATATCATTATGATTAAAATGAAGGTAATGGAGAATGAATTGAGGGGCAGGAAGGTTATGAGTAGCGAGGGACTCTATCTTGGGATAATAAGAAACATAACAGTTGATGAAAGAACCGGCAAATTAATAGATTTAATAGTCGAACCATCTGACAAAATAGATCCTCGTCTTTATCATCAAAATGAGGAAGGATATCTTCTCTTTCCGTTTGAATCTGTAAAATCCGTTAAAGATGTTGTTGTTTTGAGTGAAGAGTAATTATGGATCAATTCTTTAAGCCAAAAAACGTTGCAGTAATAGGTGCATCCAGCAAAAAGGGCAAAATAGGATATGAAATTTTAAAAAACGTTATCAAAAGCGGTGTAAAAGCATATCCTATAAATCCAAAAAGGAAAAAAATTCTGGGCATTCAATGCTATAAAAGTGTAGAGGAGATTCCTGAGAAAATAGATTTGGCAGTTGTTGCCATTGATGCAAACAAATGCATCGATGCCATAAAAAGATGTGGCATAAAAGAGATAAAAAATGTTGTCATAATATCTGGAGGATTTAAAGAAGCTGGAAATGTTGCCTTGGAAAAGCAACTTGTTGAAGAAGCAAGGAAATATGGAGTGAGAATAATTGGACCAAATTGTATAGGGGTTTTTAATGGAGAAAATGGATTCAACACATTTTTCCAGCGAAATATGCAGCTACCGTCATATGGCAGTGTAGCCATTTTAACTCAGTCAGGCACATTTGGCATAGCATTGCTTGAAAAATTTGCAAATGAGGGTATTGGTGTAAGCAAATTTGTTTCATATGGCAATAAAGCAGACGTAAATGAAATCGATTTAGTAGAATATCTTGAAAAGGATAAATCAACGAAAATTATTGCCATGTATGTTGAAGAAATTGGCAGAAAATTTTTTGAAAGGACTTTCAAAAAACCAGTTGTAATTTTAAAAACAGGGCGAAGCAAGCTGGGACAAAAAGCGGCTGCTCTGCATACTGGGGCGATGGCGACAAATTATGAAATTTTTAAAGGAGTGTGCAGGCAGAAAAATGTTATTTTCGCCGAAGATTTTGAAGAATTTTTCGGGATAATAAAAATTATTGCTATACAGGGTTTACCAAAAGGAAATAAAATAACTATAATTACAAATGGCGCAGGCCCCAGTGTGCTTGCCTGCGATTTTATGGAAGAAGCTAGAAATATTCAAATGGATAATGATGTGGTTGATTTGACAGGAAGTGCAACTGCCTGTGATTATTTAAATGCCATTGATGAAAGCAAGGCGGATATAATTTTACTAACTTTTGTTTTTCAGGATGCTCCTCTGGCAGAGACTCTCGATGAATTATATGATGGGTTGAGGAAAAGGAAAAAATTCTATATTGCAATAGCTCTGGGAGGAAAATTTATAGAAAAGCAAAAGAGAAAACTCGCCGAGCTTAGAATACCAACATTTGAGGAGCCAAGGGTGGCAATAAATTCATTAAATAAGATTGTTGAATATACAATGAGAAAATGAGAGTAGCGGTTATAGACAAGGACAGATGCCAGCCAAAAAAATGTTCTCTTGAATGTATAAAATATTGTCCACGTGTAAGAGGAGGAGTTAAGGCAATAGAGATTCTGGAGAATGAAGAAAAACCAACAATATCTGAGGAGTTGTGCGTTGGCTGTGGAATATGCATTCATAAATGTCCTTTTAAAGCAATACATATTGAAAATCTGGCAGAGGAATTGAAGGAGGATTTGGTGCATCAGTATGGTAAAAATGGTTTCCGGCTTTTTCGGCTCCCTCTGCCAAGAAAAGGAAAAGTTGTTGGATTGCTTGGAGAAAATGGAATAGGGAAAACAACTTCACTGCAAATTTTATCCGGTAAATTGAAGCCAAATCTGGGGAGAATTGATGAGGAGCCAACATGGGATGATATCATCGAAGAATGGCGAGGTACGGAATTTGCAGAATTCTTCAAAAAAATAGCAGGAGGAAAGTTAAAAATTTCTTATAAGCCACAGTATGTGGACAAGCTGTCATATTATAAAGGCAAGGTAAAAGACTTCATTGAGGAAATAGGAGTTGAAGGTAATGGATTGGAAGAAATATGGAATCGTAAAATGAGTGAAATTTCTGGAGGGGAGTTGCAGAAAATTGCAATAACTGTTGCAATGGAAAGAGAAGCAGATATATATTTCTTTGATGAACCCTCATCATATCTTGATATTAAAAACAGGCTTGAAATGGGAAAGAAAATAAGGGAGTTGGCAAATGATAAGATGGTAGTAGTTGTTGAGCATGATCTGGCAGTGCTGGATTTTCTTGCAGATATAATTCATATATTATATGGAAAGAAGGGAGTATATGGTGTAGTAGCCGGAGCGAAGACAGCAAGACATGGCATTAATTTGTATCTTTCCGGCTATTTAAAGGAAGAAAACGTGAGATTTGGAGAGGAAATAAAATTTGAGAAACATCCTCCGAGACAATTAAAAGAACAGGAGATATTGATTTCATTTGAAGGGTTGAAGAAAAAATATAACGGTTTTGAGCTTCAAATAGAATCTGGAGAGATTTATAAGGGAGAGGTAGTGGGCGTAGTTGGCCCAAATGGAATAGGAAAAACAACTTTTGTTAAAATGCTCGCTGGAATAATCGAGCCAACAGAAGGAAAGGTAGATGCTAAAGTTAAAGTGAGCTACAAACCCCAGTACATAAAAGCTGGGGAAGGAACTGTAAGAGAATTGTTTGAAGTTAACAAAAAGAAGTTCCATATGCTCTATGACAAAGAGGTTTTGCTGCCATTGGGCATAAAAGATTTGTTTGATAGAGAGTTAAATAGTTTATCTGGAGGGGAGTTGCAAACTGTAGCTGTTGCTTTCTGCTTAAGTATGGAAGCAGACATTTATCTCATAGATGAGCCCTCTGCCTATTTGGATGCGAAGCAGAGAATGAAAATAGCAAAGGTAATAAAAAGAATAATGGAAAAGGAGGCGAAGGCTGCTTTGGTAGTAGAACATGATGTCTATTTTATAGACATGGTTAGTCAGGCGTTGATGGTTTTTTCTGGAGAACCAGGAAAAAAAGGTATAGGAAGAGGACCATTTAGCCTGAGAGAAGGAATGAATCTTTTCCTCAAAGATTTGGGCATTACATTTAGAAGAGATGAGGATACAAACAGGCCAAGGGTGAATAAAATTGGCTCCACGTTAGACAGGCAGCAAAAATCAATAGGAGAATACTATTACGAGTTATGACTATTCTGCTTTTGGAAGATAAATATCAAAAATTGTTCCCTGTTTATTGGCAGCTCTTACTTCTATATACCCCCCATAACCTTCAACAAGCTTTTTGACGAGGTATAGTCCTAAACCACTTCCGGGACTTCCTTTCCTTTTAACTCTTGGATCAAAAATTTTCTCTTTGATTTCTGGAGGAATTCCCTCTCCATCATCTTCTATCGAGATTTTGTAAAATATTTTTCCACCTTTTTCTATTTCTTCTCCAGATATAGTTATTGTTTTGCAATTTGAATGTATGATTGCATTTTGAATAATATTGGAGAATACATTTTCAACAAGTGAATCTGCCTTTATAATTCCTTCAATAGGGGCATATTCTATTTTTATGCCTTTCTTCTTTGCTTCTTCCTCGAAATCATGTATAACTTTGGATAAAATCTCATGTAAATCCATGTATCTTAAAGATTTTTGAGTGCCTGCTTCTCTCAATTTTCTTATATTTGTAATGAGATCGCTGCTAGAATATGCAGCTTTTAAAGCACCCTTTACAAGCGCCTTTTGCTCTTCTGTAAGTGGCGTCTCTTCTAGTAATTCAAGATTTCCTTGGATAACTGCAATTTTATTCGCAACATCATGGCGAAGGAGAGAATGATAAAATTCTTTCTCCTGCTCTGCCTTTTTTCTGGCAGATATGTCTCTATAGATGGTGAAAATTCCAACCTGTTTTCCCTCAATAAAAATTGGGGCTCCAAGAATTGATACATATACCAAGGAGCCATCCTTTCTTTTTCTTTTGCCTTCCGCCTTTATAATCTCTCCATTCATTACTCTGAGAGTAAATTGTTTCCCAATTCTTTTCTCCTCTTCTGGCAGAACGAAATCATCCAGATTTTTTCCTTTTATCTCATCAACTGTATAACCAAATAATTCCTCAAAAGCAGGATTTACGTCTAAAATGCGATGTTTTTCATCAAGCGAAACAATTGCCTCTGGAGAACTTTCAAACAATGCCTGGAAATAGGTTTTCTGTTTTCTTAACTCCTCTTCAATTTTCTTTCTTTTTTCGATGTCTCTGATTGTTATGAAGCTGCCAATTGGCTTTTCATTCCAGATGATGGGTGAGGTATTTATTTCTGCAGTAAATTCTTCTCCATTGCATTTTCTTATTTTAACCTCCATCCCAGTTATTTTTTCTCCATGAATTGTTTTTTTGAAATACTCACTAAACTTTTCCTGATATTCTGGAGAAATAAACTGTATGAACGGTTTCCCCAAGAGGCTTTTCTTCGTACTGTCCACCATTTCGCAGAAATAGGAGTTTGCATAGTCAATGTCTCCGCTCTTATCTATTATACAGATTCCTTCACTGGCTGTTTCCGCCAGTATTCTAAAATCTATTTCAGCTGCAGTTTCAAGAGGTAACTTAAATTTCAAAATTGCATATAGGATGAGAGATAATGTTAAAAAATCTAGTGTTGCACCAACAGGAAATTGAGCAATATGATAAATTTCTACCATTATTTCATAGGTGACAAAAGAAAAAAATGCATTTGCTGGTATCGCTACAAGTATATAGAAGCTCTGTCTTTTTTTAATTCCCACGCTTTCTTTATAATATCTGAAAAGCAAAAAAGTTGAGAAAATAATAAAAAATAATCCTATCCAAGAATTTATGGCAAAAAGGAAAAAATTGTACACTGGCTCGTAACCAATCACCCTGTATTCCACATCAGTTACATAATATCCCATAGCAAGTAAGATAGATAGAAAAATTACGGGTATGTATCCAATAAGATAATATTTTGCTTTTATATATCCCGTGTATCCCGCAGCAAAATGAAAAATAACCGCCGGGATTATAATAAGACCCAGCGTACTTATCTGAGCCCATAAAATTTCTCCGTTAGTTAAATTTGTCAATACTATCCCAACATTCCATAAAAAACTCGACAGGCATATACCCACAAGAGGAAAAACATATTCTTTTCTTGGTTTTCTTGATAGAAGATACACTGCAATAGAGAAAAGGAATATGGAGGATACCAATGATGGAATCAAGTATAGCCCATTCATTTTACAAGCTAATCCCCTAGTCTTATAAGAAATTTTATATTTTTTCTAATTATGATGAAAAGTTAATGTCGGGGGCGGGATTTGAACCCGCGACCTCCTGATTTCTTAGCGAACCCTTCAGCTGCGCTTATGAGTCAGGCGCTCTAACCAGTCTGAGCCACCCCGACAAACTAACTCTAATATCAATTTCAATATAAAAAAATTGCTTCAAATACAGCTAGTAAAATAGTATTGCCAAGAATAATGAAATGAATATGCTGTTCTAATTTTCTTTTCATGCATCCACCGTGAAATGAGAATATTTAAATTTGTTTCAGATTGTTAATACCATGATAAAAGTTGGGTGCTGTGGCTTCAGAGGCAAAAAACAGGAATATTTCAAAAATTTTGAAGTGGTGGAAGTGCAGCAAACGTTTTATAAGCTGCCAAAGCTCCAAACAGCAGAAAAGTGGCGAGAAGAAGCACCAAGCAACTTTGAATACGCAATGAAAGCATGGCAGCTCATAACCCATGAAACAAGCAGCCCCACTTACAGAAAAGCAGGCATAAAAATAGAAAGAAATGAAAAAAACTATGGGTTTTTCAGGCCAACAAAAGAAGTTTTTGATGCATGGGAAAAATGCGAGGAATTTGCTGAGGCATTAGGAGCGAAAATCATTGTTTTTCAATGTCCTCCATCATTTCATGAAAATGATGAAAATATAAAAAACATGAGAGAATTTTTTTCCTCAATATCTGATAAGTTTATATATGTATGGGAACCTCGTGGCAAATGGAATAATGAAACAGTAATTGAATTATGCAAAGAATTGAAGCTAATTCATTGTGTTGACCCCTTCAAAAACGAGAGTTTGTATGGTATGCCCAAATATTATCGTCTCCATGGCATAGGTGGATACAACTATGATTATAGCATGGACGAATTAAAAAAGCTGGCCGAGATTTGTAAAAAACATGAAATGGTGTACTGCCTCTTCAATAATACACAGATGCTAAAAAACGCTCTCGAATTTAAAGAAATTTTGAGATCACTTTAAAGGAATTCTTTCTACTTCCAGCCTGTCTGCGGTTGGATATTCTTCAATAATATAGCATTCATAGGGCAGATAATCAGCAATTTCTTCAAGAATAAAAGGAGATGTTTCTATTCTTTGCTTTTTCTCATTCCATTCTATCAATTCATCTTCTATTTCAAATTCCTCCTTTATTTCGTTAATTTTATCCTTCTCAGCCAGAATTATTCCTTTAAGGAGTGTACCATCTTCAGTTATAACTTCATACAGCTTTGCAACATTTTTAGCCCTTCTCTCTATCCTCCTCCTTAATTGAATTGCATCCTTGAAAGAAGATGAGCAATAATGTATGGGCGTGGTTAAATCTAATTCTAAAATTTCATATGCCATCTCTTCGCTTCCTTTGGCAGCCGAGGATTCATCGTTTTTGGCAACATATCCAAAGGCATCCAAAGCATCCATATTTGTTATTGAAAATTCGAGTTCATTCAAATTTATGAAATCCAAGCCATATTTATCCACTTCTTTCAGCAAATGCATTGTTTCTTTCTTCAAATGGGGAATTAATGGAATTTCTATTCCTTTATCAATGTTTATCTTTTCAATCAATTTTTTGAAGGACGTTCTCTCTATTTTTTTCCACAATGTAGGCATGGGATGAAATCTTATTTCATCTAAGCCAGCTTCTTCAAGCATTTTTGCTTTTTCATGATTCATGGTAGCGGTATAAAGATGTATGTGATGCTTTTCACCAAAATAATCTTTTAACAGATGAATTGCATCAATTGTTCTATTCAGAACAAGTAATGGATCACCACCTGTTATTCCTGTTCCTTTTGCTTCAATGAGTTCCGCCTCTTCTATTATATCTTCTTCTTTCTCTACTAACATTTCATCTGCATATATTACATCTTTTCCTCTTTTCTTTTCAGAAAGTGGACAGTAAAAGCAATTTGCCCTACATAAACCAGTTATGAGTAAAACTAACTTTGCCCCTTCCTCGCATATCTTGCAACCTTCTGCAAGTTTTTTGGTATAGAATGAATTTTTTGGCATTGAATGCATACACGTTCAATTTATTGTGCGATATAAATTTATTGTCTCAATTTCATTGTTCTGGCAGAACAATTTTGTTCTCGCAGAACAACAACTTTATAAATGATTTAGATATACGCTTTTATGCCAGAAGAATGGGAAGAAAAGGGATACTACATGGGATATAAATTACTTGCAAAAGGAAATAAAAGACGAGTAATAGACGAGGAAACTGGAGAAATAGTTGTTGAATACAACATGGATGAATAGTTTTTTTATTTTAAAATCATGGTTTTTATGTATTTTTGAAAAACTGTTACGACATCATTTATCATTTTTGAGAATAAATTTTTTTACCCGTGCTGCATTTAATTGCATGAAAGTATTAATTGTAATGGCTTCAAAAAGTGACGAAAGCGTAGGGAAAAAGGCAATAGAAATTTTGGAAAAGTTCGGTGTTGATTATGAAGTTGTTTATGCCTCCGCCCATAGAACACCCGAAAAAATAAAGGAAATTGCTAAAAGCGAGGCTGATGTTTTTATTGCCATCGCCGGCCTGGCTGCTGCATTGCCAGGTAGTTTGGCGGCATATACAACAAAGCCAGTTATTGGCGTGCCTGTTTCTGGGAAGCTAAATCTGGATGCAATTCTTTCTATTGTTCAGATGCCGCCTGGCATACCTGTTGCTGCAGTTGGACTTGATAGAGGAGATAATGCCGCTTTGCTTGCAATACAAATTCTCGCTTTGAAGGATGAGGAACTGGCGAAAAAGCTTGAAGAATATCGCCGTGAAATGAGGGAGAAATATGTTTGATGCTGCTGCTTTTGTAAAGGAGGCTGTTGAAGAGATAAAGGAAAAGGTTAAGGGAAAAGCTATAATAGCTGTCTCTGGTGGCGTTGATTCGAGCGTCGCTGCAAAAATAGGAAGTATGGCTCTTGGAAAAAATCTTGTGGCTGTGTACGTGGACACGGGCTTGATGAGAAAGGGAGAGAGCGAATTTGTAAGGAATCTTTATGAAAAGATGGATTTGAAATTTGTGCCAGTTGACGCAAAGAAAGAATTTCTCGCAGCCCTCAAGGGAGTTTCTGATCCAGAAGAAAAGAGGAAGATAATTGGTGAGAAATTCATAAGGATATTTGAAAGGGTGGCAAAAGAGGAGGAGGCAGAATATCTCATTCAGGGCACAATAGCACCAGATTGGATAGAAAGTGGAGGGGGATTGAGAGATACAATAAAAAGCCATCATAATGTTGGTGGGTTGCCGGAGGAAATGCATTTGAAAATTGTTGAGCCTTTACGTAACCTCTACAAAGATGAGGTAAGGCAAGTGGCAAGGTATCTTGGCTTGGAAGTTGCGGAAAGACAGCCATTTCCTGGGCCGGGATTGGCAGTTCGCATAATAGGCGAGATAGATGAGAAAAAAATAGAGGTTGTGAGGGAGGCTTGTGCAATTGTTGAGGAAGAGATAGAAAAGGCGTGGAAGGATGGCATAATAGAAAAGCCATGGCAGTATTTTGCTGTTCTGTTGCCAGTAAGAAGTGTGGGAGTTAGAGGAGATGTGAGGGCTTATGGATATACCATCGCCATAAGAAGTGTTGATAGCATAGATGCAATGACTGCTGCCTATACAAAACTTCCTCATGATTTGCTGGAAAAAATGGCAACACGCATAACAAATGAAATTAAAGATGTGAATAGAGTAGTATATGACATTTCTAATAAACCGCCTGCCACTATAGAATGGGAATAAAATGGAATGGAATGAATGGGAGGCATTATATGAGGAAATTTTAAAGGATTTTGGATATGAAAAGAAGAAAGATGAGGAAGCAGCGAGAATTGCAGCAAACATTGCAAGGAGTAACATTACGCTGGAGGAATTGAGGAGATTAATTGAAGGAAATGTTGTAAGTATATGTGGAGCAGGAAGAAATCTTGATGAAGAAATAGAAAAAATAGAAGGCATTATTATGGCAGCGGATGAGGCAACTTCTTTTTTACTCCTCCGTAACATCATTCCTCATATTGTAACCACTGATTTGGATGGAAATGTTGAAGATATATTGAAAGTAAATGAAAGTGGATGCATCGTTGCAATACATGCTCATGGGGATAACATTGAGGCATTGAAAGAATGGCTTCCTCTCTTCAGAGGAAAAATATTGATCACCTGTCAGTCAAAACCTTTTGATACCATCTACAATTTTGGAGGTTTTACAGATGGGGATCGTGCTTACTGCATGGCAAAACATTTTAAAGCAGGGAAAATAAAGCTCATTGGCTTTGATTTTGAAAAACCAAGGGAAAAAGAAGGAAAGGATATGGAGGTGAAAAGAAAAAAGCTCAGATGGGCAAAAAGGATAATTTCAGAATTTTGAGGATATGTTTTTTATCTTTTTATTTTTCCAGTCAGCCACCCGCTCGTCGCCTCCATACAATCAAACTCTGGAACATAAGGTTTTATGTCCAATAAAGGAGTTCCATCCAAAATATCAACATTCCTTACAAATATCTTTGTTCCATCTATTCTTTCAAGTTTTACAACTGATATGCCAATCGGATTTGGACGATTTGGGCTCCTTATTGCAAATATCCCTTTTAACTCATCGCTTAAATAGGGTTTAGCATGCAACTTATACGGCTTAGATAAATGGAAATGATATACGAGGATTATATGGCTAAACTCTTCTAAATCTTTTAATCCCTCCCTGTATTCTTCATAAATCTCAACAACGCCCTTCTCATCAGAAAAAATTGGCTGTATCGGAGCCATATCTTTAAAGGGAGTGTGTATTATGCCAATTGGCTTATAAATTATCTCCATAATAGGAAAGGTTAAATTTCCTATTTAATTTTTTCACAATGAAAGTTTATGTTATTGACAACGGCGGACAATGGACACATCGGGAATGGCGTGTGTTACGCTATATAGGCGCGGATGCGGAGATAGTTGCCAACACAACGCCAATTGAAGAACTAAGCGATGCCGATGCACTGGTACTATCTGGCGGGGCGCCTCGCGTGGGCTTGCAGGATAAACTTGGAAAATGCGATGAATATCTAAAATATATGGATGTGCCCATTCTCGGCATATGCGCCGGCCATCAGTTCATGGCGAGGTTTTTTGGCGGGGAAGCTTCGCCGGCGAAAGTGCCGGAGTATGGAAAAGTGGAGATAGAAGTTGTTGAAGAAGATGTTCTGTTCAGAGGGTTGCCCAGAAAAATGATTGTGTGGGAGAGTCATAACGATGAAGTTACACAATTGCCATCGAATTTCATTCTTCTCGCCTCCTCGCCAAATTGCAAAGTTCAGGCAATGAGACATGAAAGCCGCCCCTTATTTGGTCTGCAATTTCATCCAGAAGTGGAGCATACTCAATATGGAAAGGAAATTTTCATGAACTTTCTGGAAGAAGCTAAAAAATGATTGCCTACTTTCCAAAGCCATGCTTTATTCCAGTTGCAATATCTGATTGTAAACTAAATTGTAAACATTGTATGGGAAGGTATCTAAAACAGATGTTGAAGCTGGAGACAGAGAAAGAATTGCTTAAATTTGGGCTGAGTTTCAAGGGCAACGGCATTCTTGTTAGTGGGGGATTTGATGAAAAAGGAAGGCTAATAAATCTTGAAAAAATGCTTCCAGTAATCGAAAAATTGAAAGATCGCATATATATTGCAATTCATCCCGGATTTGTTAATGAAGAATTGGCAGATGAGATGGCAAAAGCATGCGATATAGCTTTTGTTGATTTGCCAGCAAAAAATGCAATAAAAAATGTTTTAAAACTGAATGCAACAGTGGAAGATTATTTCGAAAACATGGAGAAGCTTATGGAAGCTGGGATAAAAATCTCGCCTCATATAACTGTAGGCTTAAATTATGGTAAAATAGAAGAATGGGAGCTCCTCGATAAGCTGAAGAATTACAAAATTGAAAAACTTGTTCTGAATTTTATTGTGCCTACTGCAAAAACATCTTTTGAAAATGTTAGAATAAATGAGGAAGAAGCAATAGAATTTGTAAAGGAAGCAAAAAATAAAGTAAAGAATGTTGTCATAGGTTGCATGAGACCTCGCAATTTAGATATTAATTTAATTGAGGCAGGAATAAAAGAAATTGCTAATCCATCTAAAAAGGCGCTTGAATATGCAAAGGAAAAAGGAATAATGGTGGAGGCAAAGCCGTATTGCTGCGGGATAAAGATTTTCAAAAGATGTTAAAAAATCTTATATTCTTCTTTCACATTTTCCATCATGAAAAAGTTAGTTGTAATTTTAGTGCTATCTGTTTTATTACAGACAGGTTTTGCAGGATATGAAAGATTGGATATAAATGAGGGCAAAGAGGCAGAAAAAATTGAGGAATTAGTTGGCAGCGACAGTATATCTGGCTATTTAATGCAAGCTGGTTATCCAGTATTACCCTATATAATAAAAACATATGAATTTCCTGCTGGAACAAAAATAGAAGTGAATGTAAAAGCAATTAATATTACGGAAGAAAAGGCGAGTATAATAAAAATTGCTGCGCCACCAAAAATTGATGGATTTGAAAATATTGGGTTAAATTATGAAATAGCAAAATTTGATGTATATCCTGAAAAATGGTACGATTACAGCATAGGAGTGGGAAGAAATAAACAAGGCAAAATAGTTGAGTTTCTCACCATTTATCTCTATCCACAACGCATAAATAAAGACGGGATAATGCTGCGGTCAAATGAATTTGATATCAAAATAAGATATGAGATACCTTCTAAGCCATTATTCACAAATGAGGAATACGATTTACTCATTATTTGTCCAAAACAATGGGAAAATATTATACAGCCATTGATAAAACATAAGGAAAGTCATGGAATAAAGACAATGGTGAAAACAGTGGAAAATATAGTTTCAAGCTACAGTGGTAGGGATGATGCTGAAAAGGTAAAATACGCAATTAAAGATGCAATTGAGCAATATGGTATAAAATATGTTTTACTTTTCGGAGGAAGAAAACCCGGTGTAAAGGAGAGATGGTATGTTCCTGTGAGATACAGCCATTTAGATGATAATTCAAACTGGGAGGCAAGCTATCTAAGCGATTTGTATTTTGCCGATGTGTATAAATATGAGGATGGACAGCCTGTTTTTGAAGACTGGGACAGTAATGGAAATGGAATCTTTGCAGAGTGGAGAATGGCAGGAAAAGATTATCTGGATTTATACCCTGATGTTTATGTTGGCAGACTGGCATGCAGGAACAAAGCAGAGGTTAAAATAATGATCGATAAGATTATAACATACGAAGATTTTCCATTTAACGAATTTTATAAATTTATTTTAGTTGCAGGTGATTCATATAATGATAGCCATGGATATATTGAAGGGGAGTTGGCAACATGGGAGGCATATAAACAACTGGAAGGATTCGAAGCTGTCAAAGTATGGGCTTCTGAGGTCGATTTGAGCGCTGAAAATATAATAAATGCAATGAATGATGGGGCTGGCTTTGCGTATTTCTGCGGGCATGGTAATCCAATGAGTTGGAGTACCCACGAACCATATAACTTTGATGAATGGGAAGAAGGCTTACAAATCTTTGATATGCCTCTGCTAGAAAATGGCTATAAATTGCCCATAGTTGTAATTGGCGGCTGCCACAACAGCCAGTTTAATGTAACAATTTTCAATTCCTTTAATAAAGAAAAATTATGGAAGGGAGAAAATGCTCCAGAATGTTGGAGTTGGTGGCTGACTCGCAAAATAAATGGAGGGGCTATTGCAACCATAGGCAATACTGGCCTAGGATATCACGGAAGCGAAGACAGTAATGAAGACGGCATAGCTGACTATCTGCAAGTCTTGGACGGATGGCTTGAAATCAATTTCTTCCGCCTTTACAATGAAGGAATAGATATGCTTGGCATGCTACATGCAACAACACTGACTGGATTCATAAATACTTTCCCAGGAAATGAAAAAATGCCCTTGACAGATGTTATTGACATAAAAGTTACACAGGAATGGTGTTTGCTAGGAGATCCGAGCTTAAAAATAGGAGGGTATGACTAATATCATACAATTCCATAGAAAATAGCTGCTATTACTACAACTGCAACTGCTGGAGGGATGAGGAATTTATAGGCATCGATAAATTTTGGGTGGAAATAATCATAAGTTAGAACAACACATGGGTGAATTGGAGAAATCAAATATCCCGTGAAAGAAGAAATATAGAGTAACGCCACCATACTTATATCCGTCAAAAAGGGAGCCAAAATTGGATATAAGATACCAACTGCTGCTAGATTATGAGCTGTAACTAATCCAATTACGAAGGATAAGACAGCTATTGTAATAACTGCTGGAAGACCGATTAAATGGGATGAAATTACCTCTGGTATTCTTGATGCGAATATTATGTTTTTTAGAAGCATTATTCCAAATATTGCAACAGCAAGGCTCACAGAAATTCCCTTTTTCAGCATTCTTGCATCTTTCTTTTTCCCCATTATAAAAGCTGTTAATATGCCAGCAGGTAATGAAATCAGAAAGGCAGAATATGTGGACATGAAAAATGAAAGTGGTAGAGCTATAGAAACTGGTAGTAAAATAGGCAATAAACCTTTCAATTGCCCTTTCTTTCTTTCCTTTTTCTTCATTTCAATATTTTTTACTTTTCTCACATAGAGATATCCAATGAAAAAGAGGAGGATAAAAATTGGTATTTGCATTGCAATAATTGCAAAAATATTCTCGCCAGATAAATCTGCAAGTAAAACTAAAGGAGTAGCTAAAGGAAATATGATAAACCATATATGGCGGTACCATAAATTAATGGTCATCAATAATTCTTTTTTTACTCCGGCTGCTTTTCCGTGCAAATCTATAAGAGGAGCGGATAGTAATGCCCCTCCTGGAACTGGAAGCAACCCCAGTATAGAAGGAATTGCAATGAGCATGCCCTTATATGAAAGCTTTTGCTGTAATACATCCAACACACCCTGGAGCAAACCTGTTTCCTGTAAAATGACAGCGAGCATTTTTATCATTATAACTATTGTAATCAATGCCATAACTTTGAAATCTGTGACAGTTTTTACAAAAATATCTGGCAATTTTTCGGGAATGGAAATAGCAAGTATCAAACAGCCAATTATGATTGCCAAGCCAAAGTTCTTTCTATTTGCCACCATTGCTATTATTGTCCCAAAAGAGAATAGGAGCAGCAAAATAAGCAAATATTCGTTCATTTTATTCTCCTTTCCTTTTCTCTGCCGAGCAAAACAACTCTTGAGTCCTTTCTCTCTGCCTCAATTTTATAGCCTGTCAGCTCTGCAAGCTTTTCTCCAAATTTTTTTATTTCTTCATGACTTGGCATATTTGCAAGAGTCATTCTCTGCCTTGAATAACCTAGGAACATATATCCTTTTGGCTCTATAAACCATGGATTCGCTTTCATATCAAGCTTTGCATATTCTTTTTCATAACCCAAATTCCAGTTTTTAACCAGGGTATGCCTTATAACTGTTCTTGTATCCAAACTTGGCAACAATTCTAAAGTTTCATTCAATTTTTCCCATGCTTTTGGAATCAATGGACAGCATAACTTTTTATAAATCTCTTCATTTGGAGCAGCGATAGTAACATAAAGTTGCTTCGGCAGCACATCCATGTTTTCCAAGGCTTCAGGATTTGTTCCATTTGTTACGAGAAATGTTGTCATTCCCCTCTTATGACATTCCTCAAAAAAATCACTTAAAAAAGGATATAAAGTGGGCTCACCAGTTAAAGAACAAGCAACATGTTTCGGCTCCGTTGCCTCTTCCCATTTTTTTAAGTCCACTCTCTCATCCCCTTTGTAGCCAGTTAATAGGCGGCGCTGTTCCTCTATACATCTCTCCAGAATGTAAGCTGGTTCGTCAGCCTCTTCTTTTTTCAGCTCTGTTAATGTAAAGCCCTGAAAACGCCAGCAGTAAAGACATTTCTGGGTGCAGTGAAAAGCAGCAGGCGACATCTGCAAGCAGCGATGACTTTCTATGCCATAAAAAGTATTTTTATAACATGCTTTACTTTCAAGCAGCGATTTTCTGAGCCAGTGACAAAGTTTCACTGCTGAATGTTTGCCAACTAATGCGTATCCTTGGTTTTCGAGGATTCTCTTTAAATCCTGTGATAAATGCATAATTGGAGAATTATCTTTCTTTAAAAACTTATTCCATGCAAATCATTGATGCAACCTAGAAATAGAAAAATACTGTCGTTCCTCATGCAAATAGTCAAATAAATTGCTTATTCATCTTTTAAAAATCCCTTGTAATTCCTGTAAACCACTGCAAAAAAATTTAAATAAGTTTTAATATTGTGAATAATTATTATCGTGACGATTAGATGAAATTTAGATCAAAACTGTTGATACTATTGCTTGCAATCTCTCTCATACCTCTTACTTCAATTAGTTTTATTCTGGTAAAAGGAGGATATGAGGAAATAAGAAATAAAGCAGAGGAAGGTTTGCTCAACTTGGTGGAGGCAAAAGCAGAATATTATGATCATACTTTTCAGGATATAGCACAGTCAATAAATGGTGTTGCATTACACATATCATCTGTCTGGGGAAAGGGAACTTATTATAATAAAAGTTATATCTGGATTTCTCCAGATGGAAAAGGATATGAAAAATTTGAGGAGGATATGAAAAATTTTGAATTTATAATGTCTGCTTTTCAATCTATAATGTTTGAAAAAAATGAGATAAATTTAATGTTTCTAGGTATGGAAAATGGAGTGTGTTTTCTCAGCGATGCAAAAGTGGTGGAAAAATTAATGAATGAAATTAAACATTTTGACCATAGAGAGAGAATATGGTATCAACTTGCAAAAGAGAAAAATACCACTGTCTGGACTCCATTGTATATTGATGTTAATACAGGAGAATTAGTTACCACAGTTTCAACGCCGGTCTTTGTAAATGGTAAATTTATAGGTGTATTGGGTTCAGATTTGCTCCTAGGCACAATAAAAAATGATATACTGGATATAAGATTCGCTGGCTCTGGTTTTCCATTGCTTGTGGGCAGAGATGGCAAGATATTTGTTCATCCTGAATATACAGCAAGTGGCAAAAAATGGAATGAAAGCTTTGAAGAGGAGAATATATTCGACATGAAGGGGCTGGCTGAAGTAGGAGATAAAATAAAAAATGGAATGACTGGTCTAGAACTAATCACTTTACATGGAAAAAAATATTATGCAGTTTTCTCCCCTGTAAATGAAATAAACGGCTCTCTGTTATTCCTTCTGCCAGAAGAAGTGATAACTAAAGGTATAAACGAAGCAATAAAGAGCATAATTCCGTTGCTTACGCTGGTTTTTATAGGTACAATATTGGCTGCATATCTCTTTTCTCTTTCCCTCACTAGACCGATAGAAAAATTGCAAAAGGCAACAAGAGAAATTGCAAAAGGCAACCTCGATTGTATCGTGGATATTAAGGGAAAAGATGAATTTGCCGATTTATCCAGAGACTTCAATAAAATGGTTGAAGAACTCAACATTTCAAGAAGAGCATTGAAAGAATCGGAAGAAAAATACAGAGGAATATTCGAAGAATCAACAGACGTAATATACATAACTACTGAAGATGGACGTTTAATCGATATAAATAAAGCAGGAGAAAAACTATTTGGATATACAAGGGATGAACTTCTAAAAATGGATGTTGCATCTCTGTATGAAAATAAGGAAGACAGAGAGAGATTTAAAAGAGAGATAGAAAAAAATGGATTTGTTAAGGATTATGAAGTAAGATTCAGAAGAAAAGATGGAAAAATTATAGATTGTATCTTATCAACAACAATGATAAAAAAGGGAGGGAAAACATTTTATCAGGGCATAATCAGAGACGTTACACAGATAAAGGAGGCAAGGAGGCAACTGGATATGTATAACTCTCTTCTTCGTCATGACATAAGCAACAGAAATCAGATCACTCTAGGTTGTTTAGAACTCTTGAAGGAGGGTAATTTGACAGATGAGCAGAAAAAATTGGTGGAAAAGGCGTATGAACACCTTGTTCATTCTCAGCAACTATTGCAAAAACTTTCCATTATAAATAGGGTAGGAGAAAAGAAACTGAAAGAAATGGATTTGGAAAGTGTCCTGAATAAGAGTTTGGAAAAATATGAATATCTCTCCAAGGAAAAAGGAATAAACATAAAAATTAATTTAAAAAATAAATGCTGCGTTCTCGCAGATGACTTACTCGAAAATGTTTTTTCCAATTTAATAGAAAATGCCATTATACACTCAGGATGTAAAAATATAGAGATAGATGTTGATGAAAGAGATGATGAAGTCATTATAACAATTAAGGATGATGGACGTGGAATACCAAAAGAAATAGCAGATAAAATATTTGAATGGGGTGTGAAAGGAAAAGAAAGTAAAGGTAGCGGGTTGGGCTTGCATCTTGTGAAAAGAATAGTTGAAAGATATGGCGGAAAAATTTTATTAAAAGATAGCCAACAAGGAACAGTATTTGAGATACATCTGAGAAAATGTTAATTATCTATGAGCCAGTATACCAGTGATATCGCCATTTCTTTCTATCCTGACAAATCCAAATCTTTCAAATTGTACTATCTCTCCATGTTTTATTTCCTCAGCATTTTTTTCTACAAGCCCTTCAATTATTTCTAAGCTGTTTTCATCAAAGTCGCCATTTTTGAAGGGTAAAGAGGGAATCATAACCTTAATTTTTATATTTTCATGACTTACCCACTGTATTTTATTTACTCCCTCTATAAGTTTCTCACCAGCAAACTCCCCATATATCTCTTCCTTGCTTTTCTTAAGAATTCTCACATTGTACAAATCTTTAAGACGAAATATTTCTCCTTCTTTCAATTTTAAAGCATCCTCTTTTGGAATATAAAAATTATTTCCAACTTTTATTCTTCTTTTTCCCATATCAACCGAAGGATGATATTTCAATTCAATTTCCTTTTCAATTGCATTTTCCACAATTAATTTGATGGGCTCGGCAACAAAGAAGTATCTTCTTGCCTTTCCATCTAAAATTTTCCTATTCACTGCCTCAAGATTTTCAAAAGCAACAATAGCTTCAGATTTTGAAATGCCCTGAGCAAGAACAAATTCTTTTATTGCTTCAGGAACTATTCCTCTCCTCCTCAAACCACGCAATGTGGGAAGACGAGGATCATCCCATCCCATAACAAGCTTTTTTTCTATCAATGGCTTGATTTTCCTTTTGGATACAGGCATTCCTTTTATCTCCAATCTTGAAAACTCCATCAAATGCGGCTTTCTAAGCCCAAGTAAATCAAGCAGATAAAAATAGACTTCATCTCTCAACTCATATTCCTTGCTTCTGAATGGATGGGTTACACCGGATATGGAATCTTCCACAGCACCATAAAAATCATATGTAGGCCATACTCTAAAGCGTGTTCCATGTATTGGGTGAGGATGTTCTATTATTCTGAATAAAACAGGATCTCTCATTGCTGTATTCTGCGATTTCATATTCCCTTTAAGGCGAAGAACAGCTTCTCCTTCTTTCATTTTTATAAAGTCATTCCATTCTATCTCGCTTTCCTTTCTGCATTTGCATTCTCTCATTTCTCTTCTATTCTTCCTAATTTCTTCTTCGCTGCATGTGCATATATAGGCATTTCCTTCTTCTATTAACTGTTTCGCCAATTCGTAATGTTTAGGCAAATTATCAGAAGTTCTGTATTCCTTATCCCATTCTATTCCAAGCCATTTCAAATCTTCTTTTTGCACTTCATAAAATTCTTTTCTTTCATTAATAGGATTTGTATCATCAAAACGCAAAATAAAAATGCCGTCATACATTCTGGCATATTCATAATCAATGAATGCTGCCTTTGCATGTCCGATATGCAAATACCCATTGGGCTCTGGTGGGAAACGGGTAACAACCTCTCCTTTCTTTGCATGAGGAAGTGGTGGTAGTTTTTTCTTTTCTTTTTTCTTCTCCTCAACTTTTATTCCCAACTTTTCTATTTCTTTTTCCTGTTCTTCCAGTGATAAGGAATTCACCTCTTCAACAACTCTTTCGACAATAGAAATAACTTCTTTTGCTTCTTTCTTAACTTCAGCCATTACTTTGCCTATCACCGCCTTTAAATTAGCCTTACCATTGTATCTCACAGCGTTAAGTAATGCATGTTTTCTCGCTATTTCCTCTATATCCATCCTTAAATGATATCTGTTTTACTTTTAATTTTTATGGTGTGCAAGATTAATGATTAAATAGACTGTATGACTTCATGGCAATTTTCTATAATCCATTATAAAACGCAAAATTTGCATAATGCAAACAAGCAGTAAAAACCCTTTCTTTAATTTTTAATAAAATATTATGGTATTATTCCAGCTATAAATCCAATTAAGCCAGCTGCCATCGCAATTCTTACCATATCTGCTGTCTTTCCAGTATTATGTATGTTATTAAGAGCTAATAATATAGCATAGCCAATAAGGAAATCAACAGGAATAACAACCATCAGATACCATTTATTAAGGATGCCCCATATAGCTGGCAAAGGTGTTATTGCTATAGCAACACTTAAAAATATGCATCCGAAATAGGTGGCGGATTTCCTGCCTATTTTCATTGGCAAAGTCTTCCTATACAAAACATCTCCATCCATATCCCTCACATCCATCAATATCTCCCTACCAAGCATAAGAAGAAAGGTTATTGCCGAAAGAACTAGCGAATTGTAAGGCTGCCATATGGCGGCGCCTCCAAAAGTGAAGGCCATCGAAGAAATGAATGCAACAATGATGTTTCCTATTAATCCTTGGCTCTTGAAAAACACTTCATACATAAGAAGAGAAAATATGCTTATGATAACTATCAGAAAACACAGTATATTAATAAGGAGTGAAAGAATGAGCGAAATCGAAAAAAGAATGACAGCAAACAGCAAAGCCTCTTTTGGTAAAACTTTTCCAGATGGAATGGGCCTTTCTGGGTGAACTATTTTATCTATTTCAAAATCGAAATAATCGTTGATTGCCATGCTTCCAGCCACCATCAATGCCACAACAAACATTGCCAGAAATAAATCATAATGAACATATTCAAATCCACTCACCAGTCCGCCTACAAAAGCACTCAACATTCCCATCAAACAAAGTTCAAAGCGAAACAGTTTCAGAAGTGCTTTTGTTTTATTCAGTAAATTTCCCATTACCGCCTTTATTCCACTTGACATTTTAAACCTTTTCTCAATAAAAATTTAAAACTTCTCAAAATTTTTGGTGTTAAGAAATGATTTCCGCTTTTTCTTTTATTTCATAGGGCAGTTTTATATATCTCCATGTAAATAAACCCAGAAATTTTGCTGGTATGATGACTTCCCCTTTTATAATAATATTGACATCTCCATTCAAAAGCAAATTTTTTGTTGGTGTGGTTAGATTCAGGATGTTGAAAGAAAGTAGAAATGTATAATTTTTCATTCCATGCTGAATTATAAATCGTGGCTTCTCTCCTTTCCCAACAAATTCGTCCTCAATATAAACTTCATAGCTTATGTAATCTATCTCTATCTCTGTTCTCTTTGGATTTTTTAAGGCAAGCGAAAATTTAACTTCATATTCATCAGGCTTCAAATATTTAGGATATATCCCAATTATTTTTTTATCCACAATTTCTATTGATTTTGCAGCTTCATACACCATGAAAAGATGTATAACGACGCCCGCCAATACAATAACAGTCGCAGCAACCTTTATTCTTCTTAAAATTCTTTTATGACTATCCTTCATTTCTCTCTTTTTACTGCAAACTCTGCCATCTCTGCCAATTTTTCTTTTGCCTCACTTTCCCTCAGCACATTTAAAGCTTCTTTTGCTTTGTTTGCAAATTCCATTGCCTTATTTTTTGCATATTCTATTGCCCCGACTTCTTCAAAAAATTTTATTATTTCATCAATTTCTTCCTTACTTGCATCCTCCTTTCCATAATTTTTAAGCCATTGCTTATCTTCAGAATTTTTGTATGCATATAAGTAAATGAGTGTTTTCTTTCCTTCTCTTATATCACTTCCAACTGGCTTGCCAATATCCTTGCCAATAACATCCAGACAATCATCCCATATCTGAAAGGCCATTCCCAAACTCTTTCCATATTCCTGCAGCGCCTTCACTTCTTTTTCATTTCCTCCTCCAATAATGGCGCCGCCCATGGCAGCATGTTCAAACATTTTTGCTGTCTTTTTTTCAATCATTTCCAGAAACTGTTTTTCTTCCACATATTCCATTTCTTCAAACCTTATATCCAGTTCCTGTCCTTCACATATTTCTTTTGCCATCATTGCGAGATTTCTCAGAATAGTTTTTGCAATAGCAGCATCTTTAATGTAGCTGGCAACTTCAAATGCTTTCGCAAACAAAGCATCTCCTGCTAAAATGGCAATATTTTCTCCAAATTTTTTATGCACTGCTGGCATCCCGCGCCTTTCTTCATCTTTATCCATAATGTCGTCATGGACGAGTGTGAAAGTATGGATTAATTCTAAAGCGACTGCAAATGGTATGGCTTTTGTAAACTCACTTCCCACTGCCTCGCAGGCAAGACATGCTATTATGGGGCGAAGTCTTTTTCCTCCCGCAAATGGCAAATGCTTTACAGCATCATAAAGCAAAATGGGCTCCTTTTCGTATAGATAATTCTCTATTGCTTTATCAATGGCTTCCTTAATTTCTAAAGTGTCCATATCTCCACCTCCTTCAGTTCATCCAGATTTCTGCAGCCAGTTAAAAACATTGCTGCTTTCAATGAACGCTGGAAAATTTCCATTTTTTCTTCTATGGAATCACAAATTAGAAAGGCGGTGGCCGCTCCTGCAGCATCAGCCCCTAGAGCAATTGCTTTTGCAATATCCAAACCATGTCTTATTCCGCCTGTTGCGATTAAGGTAATGCCAGCATCGTTGCATAGCTCTGCCAGTTCCATAATGCAATAAGGCGTGGGGATTCCCCAGTCCCAGAATATTTTTCCGAGTTCTTCCTGCACTTTATCTCCTCTTTTCTCTGCCCTATATGCTTCTACAGCAGCAAAAGAAGTGCCGCCAGCTCCTCCTACATCAATGCCAACAATATCTGTGTCAAGCAATTTTTCTGCAACTTTTCTAGATATTCCTGCCCCTGTTTCCTTAACTATAACTGGCTTCGTTAGGCTGGCTGCTACCTCCTTTATTTTTTCAAGACATCCTTTTGCATTTCTTTCTCCTTCTGGCTGAATCACCTCTTGAAGGAAATTTAAATGTATTGCCAAAACATCTGCGTCTATCATTTCTATAGCTTTATTTGCTTTTTCAATTGCGTCATTCCATTCTAAAAGCTGAGGAGCACCTATATTTGCAATTTTTAAAGGAATATTATATTTTTTAATGATGGAATAACTTTCTTCAACACTTTTATCTTCCAAACCAGCTCTTTGTGAACCAATACCCATTCCTATGGCACATTTCTCTGCTGCCTGAGCAAGTTTTTCATTTATCAAACTCGCTTCTTCAAAGCCACCTGTCATTCCTGCTATTATTAGAGGCATAGAAAGATTTTTTCCAAAAATTTCAATGCTTGTATCAATTTCATTGAGGTTTACTTCTGGCAAAGCATCGTGAATGAGTATAAAATCATCCCAATAATTATAGCTATGCATTACATCTTTACCTACAACTATCTCAATATGCTCTTTCTTTCTATCCTTCATTTTACCACCACAAATGATTGAATTGAATATATAACTCTTATGTTTTTGGCTCTGATTATTCAGTTAATTCCTCAACTTCTTCCTTGCCTTTTTCAAGCTCTTTTACCTGTTCTTCGTCTTTTTTTAGAAGCAATGCAAGAAACTCGCCTACATGGGTCTTTTCTTCATTTGCAATGTCCATCAGCACTTTTTTTATACCCTCATTTTCTGTCATATTGGCAAGCTGCTCATATAAATTTATTGCATCTAATTCGGCTATTATACCGAGACGCAATATCTCTTTATCTATATCCTCCCGCCTAACATTTTTCAAATCAATTGGTATTTTTGATAACATAATATAAGGAATGATAAATTGTATATAAAGGTCTTTTCTTCAACTTTTTCAAAATTTACTTCATTACTGTAATGTTATCTCCGACTCTTATTGTTCCACCAGCGATCACTCTTGCAAAAATTCCTTCTTTTGGCATTACACATTCGCCCGTGAGTCTTTTAATCTCGCAGTCATCATGGCATTTTTTGCCTATCTGCGTCACTTCAATTATAACTTCGTTCCCTATCTTTAATCTCTGCCCCACTTTAAGCTCAGCCAGATTTATGCCTTTAGTTGTTATATTCTCTGCAAAATCACCGTAGCCAATTTGCAATCCTTTTTTCCTCATTTTTTCAATGCTTTCTTCGGCCAGCAAGCTTATTTGACGATGCCATCTGCCAGCATGGGCATCGCCTTTTATGCCCTCCATTGTTATCCTTGCTCTTTCAACTGGCTTTTTTTTCTGTCCTTTTTTGTCGCTTATGTTTATTGATACCACAATTCCTTCCACAATTGTATTGCATTCCCACTAAAAAATTTTATAGTGCTGCATCTTTATTTCATGATATGCGCCAAGTCATCGTTGTCATTGTTTTAGGCATTGCTTTAACGATAGCAATAGTTATATCCATCCATCATGAAAAAAAGGAGGCGCTGCTCGTTCTCCACGCAGGCAGCCTTGCAGCGCCTTTTGGCGAGCTGGAAAAGGAATTTGAAAAAATATACGGCGTAGATGTTCAGCGTGAGGCAGCAGGAAGCAAGGCAACGATAAGAAAGGTTACAGAACTCGGCAAAAAGGCGGATGTTGTTGCCTCTGCAGATTACACTCTCATTGAGAATATGATGATTTCTTCAGCCCCAAAATACGCCAACTTCTGCATACAGTTTGCGAGGAACAAGATAGTTATTGCCTATACAAATAAGAGTGCCTATAAGAATGAAATAAACGAAAGCAACTGGTATAAAATACTGGCGAGGAAAAATGTAAGATTTGGCTTTTCAAATCCTAATGATGATCCATGTGGCTACCGTGCCTTAATGGTTGTTCAGCTTGCGGAAATTTATTACGGAAATGATACAATTTTTGATGAATTGATAGAGGAAAATACAGCGATAACTGCAACACAGGAAAATGGAAGCTATATCATTCATGTTCCTTCTTCGGCAGAACTTGGCATAGATGTTGCAAAAATAGCAATGAGAAGCGCGGAGATAGATTTAATGGCGTCACTGGAAACAGGAGATATTGATTACCTTTTTATCTACAGGAGCGTTGCCTACCAGCATTGCTACTCGGGCGTATATTTTACCGAGCTGCCCGAAGAAATTGATTTGTCGAGTAGCGAATTTGCAGATTTTTACAGCAAAATTAAAGTTTCCTTTACCTCAGGCGATATAATAGAAGCAAAGCCAATTGTCTATGGCGTAACCATTCCAGTTAATGCAAAAAATGAGGAGATGGCAATAAAATTCATAGCTCTTCTGCTTAATGAAACGGGACAGGAAATTTTTGAGCGAAATGGACAGATTCCTATAACTCCTGCAATGTGTGATAATACAACTGCTCTTCCTCCTGAATTGAGAAAATATGTGGCATAAAATGAAAAGAAGTGATGAGGTAATATTTGCTGTCATGGCAATTCTTGCAGCTATAGCAGTAATTTTCATAGCATTGCCCATAGCAAATATGCTTGCTTCTGTGGGCATAAAAGGAATTGCAAAAGCAATTGCCGATAAAAATGCCATCAATGCTATTTTAGTGAGTTTTGAGGCAGCTTTCTTGGCAACTTTAATAAGCTTGCTATTTGGCGTTCCCCTCGCCTACTTACTGGCGAGAAAGAATTTTCCTGGAAAAACGCTCATAGAAAGCATAGTTGATTTGCCAATTATCATACCTCATACTGTGGCTGGAATAGCATTGCTAATGGTATTTGGAAGCAGTGGCTTATTAGGAGCCCCACTTGAAGAATTTGGCATCAGAATAGCTGATTCGATGCTGGGGATAACCATAGCAATGATGTTTGTCTCTGCCCCTTTCCTTATAAACTATGCGAGAGAGGGCTTTGAAGCTGTGGACCCTCGACTCGAAAACATAGCAATGAGTTTGGGAGCATCTCGCTTTAAAGCAATGGCAACTGTTACAATGCCGCTTAGCATAAGAAGCATATTCGTTGGCTCCCTCATGACATGGGCTCGTGCAATAAGCGAGTTTGGAGCAGTTGTTGTTATCGCATATTTTCCAATGGTCGCCCCAACTTACATCTATTCAGAATATCTTCAATATGGATTGAGCAAGGCGGCGCCTGTAGCGGCTTTACTGCTGCTTATATGCGTTGTGATTTTTATTTCGCTTCGCCTCATATCGGCAAGGTGGAAGAGATATGATAAGGATTGAGAATGTTTCAAAAAAATGGGATAACTTCATGCTAAGCAATATTAGCCTAGAAGTGAGAAAAGGCGAGTATTTTGTTGTTCTTGGTCCTACAGGAGCAGGAAAAACTCTTTTGCTTGAGTTAATAGCTGGATTTCATTATCCCGATGAAGGCAGAATATACATCGATGGCAGAGATGTTACTTCGCTCCCTTCAGCAGAAAGAAACATTGGTTTTGTCTATCAGGAGTATATGCTTTTTCCCCACATGAATGTTAAAGAAAACATAGCATATGGGCTTAAAATGAGGGAAATGAAGCAAACTGAAATAGAAAAAAAGATAGAAGAGATGGCTGAAAGCTACAGAATAAAGCATCTGCTTCATCGTTATCCAGAGAGCTTGAGTGGTGGAGAAAAGCAACGTGTTGCAATTGCGAGGGCAATGGCTGTAGAGCCGAAAATACTTCTGCTGGATGAGCCATTGAGTGCTCTTGATCCTGAAATGAGAGGTGAAATAAGAAGGGAGATAAAAGATATGCATGAAAAAAGTGGAGTAACTGTGGTGCATGTTACTCATAGCAGAGAAGATGCCATGCTTCTTGCTGACAGAATCGCTGTAATGAACAAAGGCAAAATTCTGCAAATAGGAAAGCCGGAGGAAATATTTAGAAAGCCTGCATCAAAATTCATTGCTCAGTTTGTTGGCGTTGAGAACATTTTTCATGGAAAAGCGGAAAAGAAGGGCAATATCACCCACTTCATATGTGATGGCGTGGAGTTAGTTTCTTCCATGGATGTGCCTGATGCCAAATATGCCAGTATAAGGCCAGAGGACATAATAATTTCAAAGCAAAAAATTGAGAGTAGTGCAAGGAATTGCATAAAGGGAAGAGTTAAGGCAATCGTGGATATTGGCTCCCTCATACGACTGGAAGTGGATTGCGGCGTGGACTTTGTAGTTCATATTACCCGCGAGTCCTTTGAAGAAATGGGAATTGATGTTGGCAAGGAAATATATCTAATATTTAAAGCCCAAAATGTTCATCTATTCAGGTGAAAAATGCTCATTGATAAATATGGTAGGCCAGTAAAAAGCATTCGCATTTCATTAACTAGCAGATGCAATCTTCATTGTTTTTACTGCCATAATGAAGGCCAGATGGCTACAAAGCATGAAATGACAGCAGATGAAATAGAAATTTTGCTTAAAGTGGCGAGCAAACTTGACATAAAGTCAGTTAAATTTACAGGTGGGGAGCCGCTGCTTAGGAATGACATCGTTGATATAGTTGCCAGAGCCAATAAATATATGGAAGATGTATCAATAACAACAAATGGCACCCTCCTCGCCCCAATAGCGAAAAAACTTAAGGCAGCAGGTCTGAACAGAATAAATATAAGCTTGGATACAGTTGATAGAAAAAAATATGAAGAGATAACTGGCGAAGATATGCTCGATGAGGTTTTAAATGGTATAAAAGAGGCTTCGGCAGCGGGGCTAAATCCAGTTAAGGTGAATATTGTCGCCATCTTGCCTATAGAAAAAATAATGGAAACTGTCAAAACAGTATGGAAGCTTGGAGCCATGCCACAGATAATCGAAATGGTGAATATTGAAAACGGCGATGGCGATGACATTTCTCATATTGAGGCATATATCGCTTCGAGAGCCATAAAAGTGAGGCATCGCCACATGCATCGCCGGAGAATATATACACTGCTCGACGATGAAGAAAATGAAAGAGAAATAGAAGTGGTTCGCCCCATCCATAACTCTGCTTTCTGTGCCGCATGCACTCGACTCAGAGTTACGAGTGATGGCAAATTAAAGCCATGTTTAATGCATAACAATGGGCTTGTGGATGTGATAACGCCAATAAGGAAAGGTGTTGCCATGGAAGAAATAATGAAATTATTTGAGAGAGCTGTTGAAAATCGCTACCCCTACTGGAGGTGATATGTTGGGAATGGTGGATATATCTGGTAAGGAAAATGTTGAAAGAATTGCAGTTGCGGAAGGAAAAATTAGACTCAGCGAGGAAAGCATAAAAGCAATTAAAGAAAAGAAGGTGAAAAAGGGAGACGTTTTTGCTATAGCTGAGGCAGCGGCTTTAATGGCTATCAAGAGAACTTTTCTTGCCATTCCTCATTGTCATCCTTTGCCCGTAACCTCTGCCTCTGTAGAATTTTTTATTGAGGGAAATGATGTTGTCTCCCGATGCATGGTAAAGGCGAGTTATAAAACAGGGGTGGAAATGGAAGCATTGCATGGTGTAATGGTTGCTTTGCTAACCATATGGGATATGGTAAAGTACATGGAGAAGGATGAGCAAGGGCAATATCCGGCAACGCTCATACACGGCATAAGAGTTATTGAGAAGAGGAAGGGCGAGTGAAATGGGAGTAGAGGAGCATAAAAAACATGCCATTCAAAACATTTCATTTGCTGTGGTTACTGTAAGTGATAGCAGAAATGAAGCAACAGATGAAAGCGGGATGCTGATTAAAGAAATGGTGGGAAAAAGGAGGTACAGCATAGCGGAATACAGAATCATAAAAAATGACAGGAAGCAGATTGAAGATACAATGAAGGAATTGCTTGACAGAAACGATGTGGATGTCATCATATTTTGCGGAGGAACGGGCATATCATCAAAAGATATGACCGTTGACACTGTAAAACCCTTTCTGGAAAAAGAATTGCCTGGCTTTGGAGAAATGTTTAGAATGTTGAGTATGCAGGAGATAGGAACGGCAGCTATGTTAAGTAGAGCTACAGCAGGTATAGCGAGAAAAAAAGCAATATTCTGTATTCCTGGCTCAAAAAATGCTGTGAAGCTTGCGATGGAAAAAATTATACTGGAGGAGTGTGGCCACATTTTATGGGAGGTGAGGAAATGAAACCATTTCGCCAGCTAATAAGTTTTGAAGAGGCAAAGAGAATCATAATGGAAAATACACAAGAGATGGAAAGAATTGAGGAAGTGAATATAGTTGATGCTGTCGATAGAGTTCTTGCTGCCGATATCTATGCTCCTTTCAATGTTCCCGGCTTTAAAAGAGCCGCAATGGACGGATATGCTGTCAGGGCTGAAGATACCTTCAATGCTTCCTTAACCAGCCCAAAAAAGCTCCGTGTTGTAGGCAAGATATTTGCAGGAGAGGCAAGCAGGAAAAAAATAGGCGAAGGCGAATGCATCCAAATTGCCACAGGCGCTGTTTTGCCTGATGGAAGCGATGCTGTTGTAATAGTTGAGGATACTGAAAGACAGGGCGATATGGTTGCCATATACAAGCCTGTTTATCCTGGCGCTAATGTATCTAAGGAAGATGCAGATATAAAGAAGGGGCAGAAAGTTTTGGAAAGAGGAGAGGTTTTAAACCCTCCGAAAATAGGAGTGCTTGCTGCTCTTGGAATGGAAAGGGTTAAAGTTTATGAAAAGCCAAAGGTGGAGATTTTTCCTACAGGCAAAGAAGTTGTTGAGCCCGGTAAAAACCTTGAAGAAGGCAAAATATATGATATAAATTCATATACCCTTGCCTCCCTTTTGAAAAAAGCAGGGGCAGGGGCAAGGATAAACGAAATTGTAGATGATGAAAAGGAGGCAATTGAAAGAGCTATTGAAAAGGCAGGAAATGCTGATTATGCAATTTTTTCTGGCGGAAGCAGCGTAGGGGAAAGAGATATACTGGCAGATGTTATTGAAAAGAAAGGCAAACTCCTTTTCCATGGAATTGCTGTCAAACCAGGAAAGCCTACAATATGTGGTATAGTTGGCAAAACACTTATCTTAGGAATGCCCGGCTATCCAACATCATGCCTCACCAATGCTTACGTTCTTTTGCTTCCTTCAATAAGAAAAATGGCTCGCCTCCCGCTTGAGCTAAAAAAAGAAGAAGTTACGCTTGCAAAAAACATATCATCTACCATAGGAAGGCACCAGATTTATACAGTAAAAGTGAAAGATGGAAAGGCATATCCTGCATTTAAGGAATCTGGGGCAATAACAAGCATGAGTATGGCAGATGGCTACATAGAAATACCTGCCAACGTGGAATTTCTGGAGGAGGGAAGTAAAGTTACAGTAACCTATTTTTAATCAATGAAATCTTTTATCTCCTCCACTATTTCTCTCAATGAAGGGGCATCAAAGAACCTTCTGCCAGTCACTTCATTACAGCACGCCTGATAAAGCATTGAGATAAGCTCGGCAAGACGCGAGGGCAATGGAGGAGGAGAGCTAACATGGCTCTTCCAGTTCATTCTATCTTTCTTTTTTGCTTCCTTTACCTCTTCATACCAGGGTGTGTTGCGATAATATATGCGGGCAATTTCTTTGCTAACTGGCGTGCTATCAAAAGTGAAGCGGCATTCATCGGGAGTGCCTATAACATCAACAACCATCATGTTGCGATGCTCATCAAAACCATATTCCACTTTTCCGTCTTCGTTTGTCAATCCAGCTTTTTTTGCTTCTTTAGTTATTAAATCATTTATGAACATTGTAATTTTCTTCATCTTTTCTATTTCATCGTTGCTCAATCCTGCTATTTCTCCTGCCTCATTCCAGCTTATATATCTATCTGTAATTTCAAGTTTGGTGGAAACATCAAGAATCGGCTTTTCCAGTTTTTGTCCCGGCTTTGGCATTTCTTTTAAGCCAATATCCTCCAGCCTTAAACTACCTTCCTCCAAGCGGCGAAATACACTTGAGCCAGCTGGCAATGAATTGCGGTATATGATTTCGAGAGGAATAAGGAAGTTACCTTTTTCCCTTCTGTATATAGAATAATCATATTTTCCTTCGTGAATCGATGGCTTTAATACTCTTACAAGTTTTATTCTCATTCTATTACTTGCCTTTTCTACCTCCTCAAATTTTTTCACTTCCTCATTTTCCACTACGCCGATATAATGTGTTTTTATGCCTAATTCCTCAAGCTTTTCAAAGAAATAGGCGGACATCATGCATATTGCCGCCCCTTTATTTTTTATGTGATTCGGCATCTCTCCCCAGTCAAAAACGGAGTAGCGATCGGAAAAGACAAATTCGCCTATGCCCGTTTTATTTTCAGTGGGCTTCTCAATAACAACCAAATCTTTCACGCTTCCCATTTTTTCACCTTGTGGATTATTCATTGCTTTATATTAAAGTTTTATTGCAACTACAATTTCCTTGTTCCAACTCTTTCGCCTTTTATCGCTTTCGTTAAATTTCCTCTCACCATCCCATTTATGAAATACACGGGGCAGGGAATCTTCAATGCCTCATCAATCTTGTTTCTCACCCCACCTGTAACATCTATTCCTGCCGCCTCTTGGCGAAGCGATATTTTCTCATTTATTTCTTCAATTAACCTTGCATCTTCATGTATCTTAGGGTTTTTATCGTAGATGCCGTCAACATCCATCAGAAAAATCACTTTTTCTGGCTTCAATTTTCCTGCGAGATAGGAAATAATCTGATCGCCTGATAGAATGTCGATGCCTTTATCTTTTGCTATAGCCACATCCCCAAACAAAACAGGAATGAAATCTCTTGCGATAGATTCTTCGATCACTCTAGTCCATCCATCAACTATCTGTCCATTCTTTATAATGAAAATTGATGAAGAGCTAATTGAAAATGCGGGCAGGCCTGTATCTAAAAAAATTTCAATGATTTTTTTATTAAGCTCCAGCATCGCCTGATGTATTTTGCTCACGCCACTCATATTTTCTTTTTTTAGCCCTTCTCTTATTTTATATTTTTTTGCCAAAGGGTGTCCAAAGCTCCCCCCGCCATGAACAAGCAGAAATTTCTTTGCAGGATAGAAAGCGGCTATTTCTTCAGCGATTTGCTTAACAACGCTTTCATTAAATGAAAATGGCTTGTTCTTATCGCTTATTATACTTCCTCCAAGTTTTACAATAATCATTGTAGAGGAGTTTTTCAGGGCATAAAAATGTTTCTGATTGGAATGTAATGAAAAGAGGGAAAAATATTTTATTTTCCGTGACTTGTAAGAGAATATGAATAAAATATTCCATAAAATCTTCTTCTATTTATGGCTGTGCGTAGCAATAGCTGGATTGAGTGTGATTATGATAGGGCTCATCTTTCCTTCGCATCAAATGTTAATATGGGGAGGAGTTTATTTCCTATCTATAGGCATATTATGGATGATTGCTGAGACACTTCATATGAAAAGGGCTGAAAGTAAAAAAGTACGGTTTGGTGTGGAATCAATTTTTGCAGGTGTAATATGTATTCTAGCTAGTTTTGTATCAGAAGGTGATTTTAAATTTTTTATAATCAGCTTTGCAGCGGGCATACTTGCAATCATTTTCGCAATAATTTCCTTTAAAGAAGGAAAAGCAAAATATGGTCTAATAGGAGGCATGTGCGGTATAACCGGGCTAATAATAAGCTCTTATCTGTGGTGGTAAATTTTATCTTATTCCTTTATCACAACTTCCGCCTCTTTTTCTCCTGCCTCAATTATAATGTAATCGCCATCTTTTATTCTTTCAATATCTATTCCATCCACGCAAACTATGCCAGCAAGTATTGCTCCTGTGGCAACAATTGTTTCTGTCTCCTTATTTATTATCGCCTTTGGCGCAACTCCATTTTTCTTCAGTCCATATATGACATAGCTTCCAACTGTCGAGCCTTTGCCATATGGAAATACAAGGATTTTATCCTTAACACATTTCCCTTCAAGCTCATGCCCTTTTTCTATCACAATGCCTGTCTTCATGTCTATGCCTCCATAGAAGCCTATTGGCTCTTTGCTCACCAACGCTTCTCCTTCAGTCTTACCTGGATATATGGTTCTACCTTTCATTCTATCCCCCCAACAAATCTTCCATACTTTTGAAAACAACCTTTTGCTTGCAGAAGCCTGGCAGATAATGAGCAGCCTTACCTGAATTTACAGCTGTAGTGTTAAACAAATTTTCAATAGGTGATACAACCATACAAGTATCAGCAATAATTTTTCCTCCTGCCTGATTTATTTTTTCATCCAGTCCAATTTTCTTTGCAATTTCTTTTACGGCCCTAGAAGTGCAAATCCAGAATGGCTTCTTTGTCTTCTTCCCTTCAACAAGCCTTGCTATTTTGATTATTTCATTTAGTGAGGCATGAGGACAACCAAAAATTATTATATCTGGCTCATCTCCTGTATTCAGCTTATCATATGTCTCCTTTAATTCTTCTTTACCAAACTCGATTTTTTCCAAGCCATCAATGCTTACTTCTTTTGCTTCCGGTGTTATGCCCTCGACATGATATAACGCTACAGCTCCTGAAGCTGCCATTGCTGCGCCCAGAGCCTTCAAATCGTCAACATCTGCGTCTTTTATACCTTGGAAATAGGGAATGTTTTTCTTTACTTCCTTGCCTATGTAATATCCCATCGCTGCAAAATCCGTGCTTGTTTTCAATTCAGCTTTAACATCAACTATTACATGTGGCTGCCTGTTTTCATCCAAATGCAATCCATAGTAGGGGGTGAAGCCTGTTATGGCAGCGGCTAAGGCAGATGGACCTCCTTCTCTATTGGTTCTCGCTCCTATAACAGAATTTGCGAAAGATACGGCAGATGATTCACTCCAAGCAATATGTTGCCTATATCTAGGTAAATTTCCAGCCAGATAGGGGGTACATGTTGCTGATATAACTATACCCATTTTCTTAAATGCTTCTATGATTGCAGCCTGCTTTTTCGCAAATTCCTCGTCTATTCCCATCTCTTCCCAGTTTTCCAAGTCCATGCCCGCTGGATTAAGAAAAGTTAGAACTTTAACTCTCGCCTCCTTTGCAATATCTTCCAAAAATTCAAGGCCTGCGTCGCCTATGCTCTTATAAGAAACACCTGCCACTTGAACAGAAGCAACAGGAATCATTTTTTCTGCATCATAAATGTCTCCGAGCCTCACAAGCAGGCGCATCATTTTTGAAATAACTTCACCATACTCACCATCCAACATCTTTTCCTGTTCCGGAGTGAGATACATGAAAGTAAAAGAATGGATTCATTAAAAATATTTTGGCCTTTGAAAGATTTTAAAAAACAATGAAATGATACTTTTATTGTCTTATTTTTACAGGAGTAAAAAATTGTATCACTTATTCTTATATTCTTAAATTGTTTAAAGCAATCCTTTTATACAATTTTTCATTTATCTCCTCATGAAAAAGTTCATAGTTATATTTTTGGCGGTTATTATGCTCAGCATTACAACAGCAAATGAAACTTTTAATGGAGGAAATAAAGTAAAGCTTGCAGAAAATGCTTCATCAAATGGCAGCTTTATTGTTCAGTGGGAAAAAAGCTATGGCAAATTATGGTGGTGGTCTGCCAGATATGAAGGACCACAGCCAGTTGGAGATGCCGATAACGATGGTAAAAATGAGTTGCTTATTGGCGGCAGAGATCCTTTTATGAGAGTGATGAAATATGATGAAAGTAAGGGGACATATTATGAAGCTGCAAAGCTCATTGATCCAGTTTTTGGCATAGGTTATGGAATATGGGTGAAAATAGGCGATAACTGGCATCGCCTCCCACAGCCTTTTGGCTCCGCAACAGGTTTTGGTATAGCAGATATAGATAATGATGGCAAAAATGAAATAGGTGTTGCATGGGGTCGCCATTTCTCTGCCTTTAAATGGGATGGAAATCGGTATAAGCTGATGGGGAGATATATCGTAATTGGAAAAGATGAGTGGGGAACTACTTTGGATTGCATTATTGGCGATTATGATAATGACGGAGAAAATGAGGTTATTGTAACAGGAGGATATGAAAATGAGGCATCATTGATAGCAATAAAATGGAATGGAAACGAATTTGTGAGTCATGTAATAGATGAATTTGATTATCAGGTATTTGGATGCGTGGCTAAAGATAGCAATGGAGATGGCATAAATGAGATACATGTAACATTCTGGGCTCCTCGCCTATGCATATACAGATGGAATGGTAGCGACTACGAAAAAATATTTGATGAAACATGGAATGGTGAAGAAGCTACCATAGAGGCAATTGATGTTGGAGATGTTGATAATGATGGTAAGGCAGAGATATGTGTAGGCACAGATAAAGTGCATATACTAGAATGGAATGGCTCTGGCTATGAAGAAGAGTATCTCATAGATGAAACTTATGGCTTGCTTGCTGTGACATGTGTTGGCGATTTCGATAACGATGGTATGCTGGAAATAAATGCAGGAGCAGTTGGAGTAAGAGATGAGCAGGACTACAAAGCATGGATATTCAAATATGTAGAATGATTAAAAAGAGGATAGCATTGTCCTTTATTTCATTTAAACTTTTTATATACAATTTCTTATAACACTGTGCAGCGAGATGAGATAAAAGTGGCTGTTCTTCAGATGGAGGGAACAAATTGCGAGTATGAAAGTTATCTCGCTTTTAAACAGTTAGGAGTAGGGCCGGAGTTCATCCATCTAAAAGAATTTGAAAAAGGGAAAAAAGATGTCTTCAGCTATCAATGCATTTTTTTGCCAGGTGGCTTTTCTGCCGGCGATTATGTGAGAGCAGGTGCAATATTTGCAGCCCGCCTCAAGGCAAATTTATTCAAACAACTCAAAAAATTTGTCGAGGACGGCTATGTTATGGCTGGAGTGTGTAATGGCTTTCAGGTATTGATTGAATTGGGCTTTTTGCCAGCGTTAAATGGAATAAGTGAAGAGCCTGAAGCTTGTCTGGCAACAAATGACTCAAACAGATTTGAATGCCGGCAGACCTTAATTAAACATGAAAAAAGCAAATGCAAGCTTACGAAAAATATTCCAGATGGAAAAATATGTTTGATACCCAGCGCTCATATGGAAGGAAAGCTGATTTTTAAAGACGAGGAATATGCAGCAGAGGTAAATGAAAAACAGGTTGTTTTCAGATATGTAGACATAAATGGAAATTTAGCTGGCTATCCATGGAATCCCAATGGCTCTTATGCCAACATAGCTGGAATATGCAATAATGAGGGCAATGTGCTTGGAATGATGCCTCATCCGGAGAGGGCTTTTCATAAATGGCAGAATATAGGATGGGAGGGAAACGATGGCAGGGGAGTTTTTGAAGGAATAATTAAATATATAGAGGAAAAATGGTGACAGTTACTAAAGTAGAAGTTTTGGAAGATAAAGGCATTATAAGGGATTTAAAAGGAGCAAATAAAATCTATAATAAAGGTTGCTTTGGGAAATTTAATGGGAAACTTAAACTCACTTTAATTGAAACTTGCTATTTACTGGAGAAGGATAAAGTAGAGGTAGAAATAAATGGAAAGAAAGCAGATCTGAAAGAATTTATGGATTATTCTTTAAAATTTATTCCAGATTTTGAAATAAAATATTTGGTCTACAGAGATTTAAGGGAGAGAGGATATGTTGTAAAGGAAGGAAATGATTTCATTTTATATGAACGTGGGAAGAGACCACCAGCAGAGCCCGCTTTTACAGTGAAGGCAATATCAGAAAGAGCAAAATTTAAGATAAGAGAAATAGATGAATTTATTGAAGATACAGAAAATAAATTAATTATTGGCATTGTTGATGAAGAAGGCGATTTAACCTATTACATTGCCAAATTCTTCAGGTTGAAAGGAAAATTGAAAGAGAGAGATTATGAAGGAGAGATTGTTTTACTGAATGATAGATGCATTGTATGGGATGCAAAATTAATGCAAATGTTAAGAGAAGATTTTATCGGAAGAGAATTTGGCAAGTATACTCAACTTTCTTTAATGGAGGCGGCATATGTTGCATCAAAAGGGGCAAAAATAGTAAAAAATGGCAAAAAGTTGGGCATCAAAAAATTTATTCAGCATGCTAAAAAGATACAACCAGATATTGAAAATAGGCTTAAAGCTTATATGGATTTGAGAAAATTGAACTTGCTGCCAAAAACTGGTTTCAAATTTGGTTCTCATTTTAGAGTATATGATGGTAGTCCTGAGGAGGGACATGCCCCCTATCTAATACATGTTGTTGATAGTGATTATGAAGCCACATGGGCAGAAATAAGCAGGGCTGTGAGGCTGGCGCATTCTGTTAAAAAAGAGATGATATTCTGTATGATTGATGATGAGAGAATAAAATATATAAGATTGAAAAGAATTACGCCGTAATGAAAAAAATAATGGTGGTGGGTATTGTTCTCTTCCTTTTTCTTGGAATGGAAGCAAAAACTGGAGAAAGCAAAAAGGAAGAAATAAAAATTGCACTTTATGATTCAATATCTCCTTCTGTGTATTTGCTGGAGAAATCATTCCAATATGCATGGTATGATAATGGCACAAAATATGAACTGAAAGTGAAAAGAATAGATTTTAAGGATGTTATCAATGGC